>JASFOL010000066.1:0-6451 GCA_050116545.1 bacterium
TCAGGAAGCAATACCCGGGGAATTCAACAACCTCGGTCCGCCAGCACGAGCCCATCAGCTTCGCCAGGCCGCCGCTTGCGGGACCTATATAAAGCTCAACATCTGCCAGCATCGCCTCGTGAAGGCCCGTCTGGGGCTCGCCGTCCCAGACCAGCAGGCGGCTGCACCGGGAATCGCCCGAGAGATATGCCGGCCTCGAGCCCAGGACCGAGACCAGTTTTCTCGATGCCTCCGCGGAGCCCAGGGGCGGGTCGACATGGCCGATTCTCCCTTCCCCGAAGTCGGTCCCGCCCGCCAGACGATAGGTCTCGACAACAGGCTCCTCATAGGGATGCGCCTTTTTGAGCGCCGCAACCACCCGGCCCAGCCGGTCGGCCGGAACAAGCACCTCAAGGCGCCTCTCTTCAATCTCCTCCAGCTTTCCCGGCTTTCCATAAGCCGGCCTGGAACCCTTCTCCCCGAAAAAAGTGCCGGTGCCGGCACTGGAGAAAGAGCACCTGGAATAGAGCCCGTGCTTTCCCCCACCGGCGGCGAAGACCGACTCGCGAACCTTGGGAAGCTTGTCCTCCGGCACGAAGGTCACCACCTTGTGATCGGGTTCCCTGCCCGCCGTGATCACGGGCCTCGCGTCATCCACCCCGAGGTCGCGCGCGATCTTGTTCGCGATTCCCCAGGAGTGGCAGCGCCATATGGGATCGACCGACCTGATAGCGAATCCTTCCAGCCCCTTCAGCCCGGCCGAGAGCAGATCTCGTCTCTCATCATCCACCGGGCCCATATAGGCGACATAGGCGCCATCATCCCGTTTGGCCTTGCTGAAGATCCCATCCAACTGCGACGGATTCCACGCCACGAAGAACCTGCCGATCTCGAGATCGGGACTGCCCAGCGCCAGGTCCTGCCGCCTCCCGGGGAGCTCCTGTCCGGCGCCTCCTCCTGGGGCGAACTCGTCGATCAGCCTGTCGAGGACCTCAGCCTTCATGGCGCCTTCCCACTGCAACGCTTCCCGTCATCGTGCTTCCCCAAAATAAAAAAGGCGCGTACCGACATGCGGTACACGCCTGTTGAACCGGCCGCTTGAGCCGTCCATTTCGAGGAGCTGCCTCCTCTTGTCGATGCGTTTCTCCAACATCGCAAACCTCTGGTGGGCGATACTGGATTTGAACCAGTGACCTCCCGCGTGTGAGGCGGGCGCTCTCAACCACTGAGCTAATCGCCCTTAAGGCCGTCATTTCCTGGTGGGCCCACTAGGACTTGAACCTAGGACCTTCCGGTTATGAGCCGGGCGCTCTAACCAACTGAGCTATGGGCCCGGATAACCCATGTAAACTGAAACTATACTAAATCCGAGTGCCCAACCGTCAAGCTAAAACTAAGGCAACTCGATGTAACCCGTAAGCTTACGCGCCCTCGATGGGTGCTTGAGCTTTCTCAGGGCCTTGGCCTCGATCTGGCGCACCCTCTCGCGAGTGACATTGAAAATGCTCCCAACCTCTTCCAGGGTGCGCGGACACCCGTCACCCAGGCCGAAGCGGAGCCTGATCACCTTCTCCTCACGCCTGGTCAGGGTCGAAAGCACATTGCTCATCTGCTCCTGGAGCATCACGAAGGCCGCCGACTGGGCCGGCGAGACCACCCTGGTGTCCTCTATGAAGTCGCCCAGATTTGAGTCCTCGTCCTCGCCGATCGGACGGTCCAGCGATATCGGCTCCTGGGCCGCCTTCAGAACACTCTTGACCTTGTCCAGCGGCAGGTCCAGGGTCTTTGCGATCTCCTCCGGCGAGGGCTCGCGCCCGTACTCCTGCACCAGGCGCCTGGAGGCCCTCAACACCTTATTGATGGCCTCGATCATATGGACAGGCACCCGGATGGTCCTCGCCTGGTCGGCGATCGCACGGGTTATGGCCTGCCTGATCCACCAGGTCGCATAGGTCGAAAACTTATAGCCCTTCTTGTAATCGAACTTCTCCACCGCGCGCATCAGACCGCTGTTGCCTTCCTGGATGAGATCCAGAAACTCCAGCCCGCGGTTGACATAGCGCTTGGCTATCGATATCACCAGCCGGACATTGGCCTCGACCATTCTCTTCTTGCCGTCATTGACCATGTCCTCGCCGCTGGCCACTTCCTCCACCAGCGCCGCGAGCGCGTCACGGCTCATCCTGGCCTCGATCTCCACGCGCCTGACCTTGCGCCGGGCATTGCGGACGCGCTTTTCATAGCCGAGCCACTCTTCCTTGCCCCTGCGGGTCTGTCGCTTGACTTTCCTCACCGAGGCCTTGCCCTTACTGCAGAGCCGCGCTATCGCGAGCACCTGCTCCGCGGGAAACTGGGTTTCCTTCTCGACGTCCCCGATTTCCTTTTCGCTCTCCAGGATCCGCGCCATCAGGTTCTTGGGCCGGTCGGCCAGCTTGGCTATCTGCTGCCGGTGCAGCCTCAGGCTTCCGCACTCCTTCAGGCGTTTCTGGTTGAGCTTGTCGATCTGGGCCCGGATCGCCTCCTCCCTCTTCTTGCTGGTCTTGGAGGTGATCTTCTTTTCCAGTTTCTCGATGTCCAGGTTGATCTTGAGGACCTTCTTGATACACCTCAGGGCGCGATGCTTCTCTTTGCGTCCGGTGTAAAGGGGCCCCCAGGTGCCCATGTCCACCTGCAGAAAGTCCTCGATCTTGATCTTGCCGATCTCCAGCCTGTCCGCCAGGGACACTAGGTCCTTGTAAGATGCCGGGCATCCGAACACGGCCCGCTCGATCGCGCCCTGGCCATCCTCAATCTGCTTGGCCAGTCTGATCTCACCCTCCCTGTCAAGGAGGGGCACTTTGCCCATCTCACGCAGGTACATCCGGATGGGGTCGTCATAGCGCATACTCTGCGAGGCGACTTGAGCTTCCTTGCGTTTGGCCTTTTCCTTCTCCAGCTTGGCCCGCTTCTTCTGCGCTTCCTGAACCGATTCGACGACGTCAATGCGCATTTCGGTGAACATCCGAAAAACGCTGTCCATGTCATCCGTGGTGGCGTCGGCCCCGAGGCATTCGTTGATCTGGTCCAGGGTTATGTACTTCTGTTTCGCACCAAGCTGTCTGAGCTTTGTCCTGACTTCCGATTTCAATCCAGACTTCGAAGGCATGCTTGGCTCTCCCCTTTCCTCCTAAGAACAAAAGCCTGTCCTCAAAAAGGCTAGGTCGAAAGTAGTCTGAGTTCTTCAGCAAGGCCCTGGCGTTTCGACAGCAAAGTCGGCAGGAGGGCGGCGTCACCTTCCTTTTCGGCGATCTGAATCCGCTTGCGGAGCTTTGCGATCTCCCTCTTGAGCGCCCTGCGCTTTATGAACTGCACATGGTCGGACACGATGCGTTCCGGGTCCCCGGTGATGTCGCTTGCCACAGAGCAGTCTACCAGGACTTTCCTTGCCGCCTCATCCTCGATACCAGACATGACGGCGCTGGCATCGATGGCCAGCTGCCTTGACTTTCTGTCGAGAATCACCTCGGCAATAGTCCTGAGTCTGCGGTCTGTGAAGTCTTCCGGCGAGATTGCACCCAGGATCCTGTCTGCAAACTCCGGTAGTCCAACCAATATAGAAATTATGGACTTCTCTATTCTATCGCAAGGGATAGAGTCCTCTTTCTTTGCCCCGGGCAAAACTCCTCCCTGCCCTTCCAACCGGCCTTCGGATTGCCCTTCCCGCCGGTATCCCCTCCGGCCACCGCTTTCCCTGCCGCCTCCGGCTCCTCTGCGCCCGTCCCGGGACCGTCCCATCGAGGCCTGAAGCATCACCTCGGGGATACCGCTGGCCTCGGCAAGCCGCTTGAGATCAAGGGCCTTTCTCAGGGGGTCCCCTATTCTGCTCACAATGCCAAGGGCGAAGCGCACGGCTTCCTCGATGTCGTCCCCCGGCGACTGGGCCAGGACGAAGTCTATGTAGTAGGGGGCCTCCCGGATCAGGTCCTCAAGCGCTTCCTTGCCGTGCTCCCTTATAAAGGAGTCGGGATCGTGTCCCTCGGGCATGGTGGCCACCTTCACCTTGAGTCCGCCCTGGACCGCGGGCCCGCAGGCGCGAAGCGCGGCAAGCCGCCCGGCCTCGTCACCGTCATAGATCAGCACGGCCTCGCTGCAGTAGCGCCTGAGGCGCCGTCCCTGCTCGAAGGTAAAAGCCGTCCCCAGCGAGGCGATCGTGTTGGGTAAACCCTGCGCATGGAGAGGGATCACGTCCATATAGCCCTCCACCACTATGGCCAGGTCCCTGGACCGGAGCTCATTCTTCGCCCGGTGGATACCGTAAAGGGCTTCCGACTTATTGAAGAGCTTGGTCTCCGGAGAATTCAGATACTTGGGCTGGCCCTCATCCAGGACCCGGCCTCCGAAACCCAGGATCCGTCCGCCGGCGCTCGGGATGGGAAACATCAGGCGGCCGCGAAAGAGGTCCCTGACCTCGCCGTCGCGCTCGATAGTCAGCCCCAGCGCCCGGAGCCTGGACTCCTCGATCTTTCGCCGCTTCGCCTCGAGGACAAGGAGATTGCCCGCCCTGGGGGCATAACCCAGAAGGAAGTCCTTCTCGATCTCCTCGTTTATGCCGCGCGATCTCAAGTAGGATGTCGCCGCCGTGCCTTCCTTGGTGGCATGCAGCGCAGCATGATAGGCCTTGGCCGCGAAGGCATTGATCTTGTATGCGACCGAGGTCTCCGAGCTGTGTCCGGGTGTGACCTTGGGTACGGGGATATTGTAGCGCTTGCCCAGGGCCCGGACCGCCTCGGGGAATGTCAGGCCGTCGATCTTCATGAGGAAGCTGAAGACATTGCCGCCGGCGCCGCAGCCGAAGCAGTGGAAGATCTGTTTCTCGGGGCTTACCATGAATGAGGGGGTCTTCTCCGGATGGAAGGGACACAGGGCCTTGAAGTTCCGGCCCGACTGCTTCATCTGCAGATGGTCGCCGATCACTTCGACAATGTCGGAGTTCTCGCGGACTCTCTCGATCACATCTTCCGGAATCGAATACGCCAAACCTTCAGCCTTCCGTCTGCGCTACCTTTCCAGTTCCACTATTGTGACCCCGGTGCCACCCTCTCCCATCTCCCCCAGCCGGTGGCTCTTCACACGGGGGTGACTCGAGAGCATCTCCTTGATCTTGGCGGCCAGGATTCCCATTCCCTTGCCGTGAATGATCCTCACCGAAGCGTGTCCAAAAAGCGCCGCATCGTCAAGGTACTTGTCCACTTCCTCCCAGGCGTCCTCCGCCGTCATTCCCCTGACGTCGGTTTCATAGGAGACCTCTTTGGCCTCGAAGTCTATCCCGATCCCGGCCGGCCTGGCCGTCCCGCCTTCTCCCGCACCTCGGGCTCCGGCCTTGCCCGCCGCGGCCTCGCCGGCCTTTGATTCCACCTCAAGAAGATCCTCCAGACCGACCTCGGCCCTCAGGGCTCCAACCACAACCTGTATCCGGCCCTTCTCATCCGGTTCGGACAAGACCACGCCCTCGCGCGAGAGCGGCTTCACATACACCCGCTCTCCCACAACAACTTTCTCAACCGGGCGCCTCTCTTCCTCGGCCTCTTCGATCTTCTCGATCTCCCCGGCTATCTCTCCCGACTTCTCTCTCATCTGCTTTTCCACCACCCTGGCCTCCTCGGGCGCGGGCCTGGCCCTCTTGAGTTCCTTTACCATGCGGGTCGCGGTGCGCCGCGCATCATCCACCACGCTCTTGGCTTCCTTCAAGGCCTGCTTTCTGATTTGACGGTCGGATCGCTTGATATCCTCAAGCCTGCGCTCATACTCGGCCAGGACCTCATCGGCCTTCCTGGCCTTGGCCTCCGCATTGGCCTCCTCGATTCCCACCCGGCGCATCCTATCCAGGAGGTCGCGGGTGAGCTCCTCGAAGCGCACGCCTTCCTCGCCTGAATACTCCCGGGCCCTCGCAAGGGTCTCCGCCTTGAATCCCAGGCGAGCGGCTATCTCGAATGCATGGCTCGCCCCGGGCACACCCTGGATCAGGCGATAGGTGGGCTTCAAGCCCTCGGTATCGAACTCCATCGAAGCATTCTCAAGGAGGTCATTGTCATGAGCGAAGACCTTGAGGCTCATGTGATGCGTGGTGGCGACCACACGAGCCTCACTGCCAAGCAGGTCTTCGATTATGCTCCGGGCCAGTGCCGCGCCCTCCAGGGGATCCGTGCCGGCACCCACCTCGTCCAGCAGGACCAGGGTCCCGGCATCGGCGTTTCTTAAGATCTCGATTGTGTTCTTCATGTGTGACGAGAAGGTACTCAGGCTTAATTCGATCGACTGCTCGTCGCCGATATCGGCATAGACCTTGTCCATCAGGGCAACTTCGCTCCCATCATCACAGGGGATATGAAAGCCCGTGCGCGCGATCAGGACAAGGATGCCGACTGTCTTCAAGGCCACGGTCTTACCGCCCGCATTGGGTCCCGTTATGAGGAGACCGTGATTGGCGTCTCCG
>JASFOL010000067.1:0-6450 GCA_050116545.1 bacterium
GACATACGTGGACTACTCTGCTATAATGCCCCCGCTTTACACAAGATCGTACAGGAGCTGGCCAAGGAGGGCTGCGAGGACCGGACCGAAGCGGGGCTGACAATACCTTGAGGCTTGTTCCATCTGACCACGATCCTACCCGAAGTACACCTTCATTACCGAATAACACCATGCTGAATTCTGAACACCAATCACTCATGCGAAACGCCAGAGGAGGAGGTGATTGCCAGGAAAACTGAAGGTTACAGGAAGTGACAGGAAGTTCACTGGGAGTTCCTGATCAATGGAGGTTTGACCATGCGAAAGGGTTATGTGATGCGAGTTCTGCCGGGTGCGGGTATGGCTCTTGCGCTGTTGCTGACGCTGGCCGTCGGCGCCGTCGCCCAGGAGAGTCTTCAGCCCGACAATGAGCCGCCCGTTGCCCAATGCCAGGATGCCACGCTGCGCGCAGAGGATTTCGACTGTTGCGCATGGGTAAATGTGGATGACATCAATGACGGTTCCTACGATCCCGAGGGCCTGATAGACGACATCAGGATAGTTGCCGTCAACGGGAGTCCCGTCAGTCCCGGCTTCGAGACTGATCTCTGCGGGATAGGCACCTATGAAGTCACGCTGGAGATAGAGGATCTTGAGGGCCTGACCGATCAGTGCACCGCCACGGTCACGGTCTGGAACGACCCTCCCTATGCGAATTGCAGATCGTACATGGACCATGCCGATGCCTCAGGTTGCATCAGCGTGAACCTCTGGGATGTCGATGATGGGTCTTATGATCCGGAGGGATATATCGGCATCATGCGGCTGGTGGCAGTGGATGGGACCCCGGTTCCCCCGGGAGACTATGTGGATGTCTGCGGAGTGGGCCCACACACGGTCACGCTCGAGATAATAGATGAGTGCGGCCAGAGCGACTCATGCGATGCGGACGTCACGGTCCAGAATGATCCACCATATATCGATTGCTACGAGACCTATACTTATGAATACCCTGATGCGGGCGGCTGTGTGACAGTCTACATGTCGGATCTGATTGCGAACGCCGGCGACCCTGATGGAGACCCGGCGGATCCCTGCATTGTGGCCGTGGACGGTAGCCCGGTTCCCTGCGTTACGAGCCTGGAGGTCTGCGGGGCGGGTCCCCACGTCGTGAAGATCGTGATAACCGATGATGTGGGAGCAAGAGACTCCTGCGAGTGCACGGTAACCATTCAGGACCTTCCACCGATTGCCTATTGCAGCGACGTCGACTTCTATCCCGAATACGAGTGTTGCTTCACAGTCTATGCGGATGACATCGACAATGGCTCCCAGGACCCTGAGGGCCACCCCGTGGATCTGTGCATCATCGAGCTCGATGGCGAGCCGGTTGCCTGCGAGGACCAGGTCGAGGTATGCGGTGAAGGGCCGCATCCGGTGTGGCTGAGGGTAACGGATGTTGGGGGCCAGACCGACTCCTGCGAGGCCACGGTATGGCTTTACTTCGATCCGATCGAAGCAAGCTGCAGAGAATTCAGTGAGCCCGGCGACTATGATTGCTGCCGGGATGTCGATGTCATAGACCTCTATGGCGGTGACACATACGGGCTGGACAGTCTGTTTATCATCGCCGTCGATGACGTGTCGCTGGAGCCCACCGATATAACGGAAGTCTGTGGCTCCGGCATGCATCAGGTGAGGCTCTTGACGGTTGACGTCTGCGGAAACAGGGACTCCTGTGAAGCCGATGTCCTGATTCAGAACGAGCCGCCCGACGCATATGCCCGTTCCTTCAGCGAAGACGGTGGAGAGGACTGCTGTCTTACAGTGAACGTATATGACATCGACGACGGTTCCGGAGACTATGACGGCAATGTCGACAGCCTCTACATTTCAGAGGTTGACGGTGAGCCGAACACATCAGAATACGTTGAAATCTGCGGTGCCGGCGATCACACTGTGACTCTCCGCATAACAGATACGTGCGGCGAGAGCGATGAGGACCAGACCACGGTCACCATCATCAATGAGCCGCCGGTGGCCATGTGCCAGCCCTACTCCGATGTGGCGGATGAGAACTGCTGCATCATGGTGAACGCCATGGACATCGATGACGGCTCCTATGATCCCGACGGCCCGGGTGATATCGACGTCTTCGCGATTACCGAGCTGGACGGCGTCCCCGTGGATTCGCTGACCGATGTGGAAGTCTGCGGCGAAGGTGAGCACGACATAGAGCTCACCGTGACCGACTGGTGCGGCGAGTCCAGCTCCT
This sequence comes from bacterium, assembly GCA_050116545.1. Classification (GTDB taxonomy): domain Bacteria; phylum Arandabacterota; class Arandabacteria; order Arandabacterales; family Arandabacteraceae; genus JAUVJV01. The sequence continues at coordinate 2,255 of JASFOL010000067.1, forward strand.
GCATGACCACGGTCACCGTTGAGAATGACCCGCCGGTCGCGCAGTGCAAGTATTTCTGGGACGAGGCGGACGAGGACTGCTGCATAATGGTGGCGGTGGAGGATATAGATGACGGTTCTTTTGACCCGCAGGGTCCGGACCACATCGACAGGATCTGCATCGTTGCCGTCGATGGTGTCGGCATGTGCTGCGCCGAGCAAGTTGAGGTCTGCGGCGCGGAGGTTTCGCACACCGTATCCCTGGAGATCAGAGACGTATGCGGTGCGGCGGACACCTGTGATGCCACGGTCGATGTGATCGATGTCACGCCTCCCGAGATCGACGTGTCCCTGGACCGCTATGTGATCTGGCCTCCCAACCACAAGATGGTTGAGATCAATGCCAGCCTTGAGGTCTCGGACAACTGCGACGACAATCCGGTGGTTGAACTTGTTTCAATCACCAGCAGCGAGCCGCCCGATAGCCTCGGCGACGGCCATCATCTGCCGGACATTGAAGGGGCCGATTTTGGCACGGCCGACAGCACTTTCTCGGTCCGCGCCGAGCGCGACGGCACCCGCTTCGGCAGGACATACACCGTGGTCTTCTCAGCCACCGATTTCTCGGGCAACATGGCGACCGGCGAAGTCCATATACTGGTTCCCCATAATCAGCCGGGAATGGCGATAACCTCGGCCGGATTCACCGAGGATGGGGCGGGCTTCGTCCGCAAGACCGATGAGTTCGTGCTGATCATTCCTTCGGCCAATGGCGTGTACGGGATGGACGAGGAGGGCAACAGCGTAGTCATAGAGTCCCACTTCGACGCCACCAGGTTGAGCATCGACGATACCCGCGTGGGGAACACCACGGGTGATCTTGTCCCTGTCGGAAGCTCGCTCGTGGACTATAACGGCGACGGGCTGATGGACTTTGCGGTCAGCTATTCTGTTCCGGCCTGCAAGGATCTGGCCGACAAGGTGCAGCCCTTCAGGCTGGGGGAAACCCTGATCACAGAGGACATCAACCCGGTAGGGCTGCACTATATCAGCGCCACAGGTATCAATTATCTTGTCGATGATATCTTCGCGCTGGGTGCACCGGTGACCCTGGGAAGCGGCACGGGTGCAGGGATCGATGATACGGCCGAGGACTGGGGGATCAACCCCGAAGTCACGGTTCTGCTTCCGATCTCTCCCAATCCCTTCAACAGGTCGGCCAATATTCTGTTCAACCTGGCGACGGATGCCCACGTGTCGCTGAAGATGTATGATGCGCGCGGCACACTGGTCCGGTCCCTGCAGAACGGTGTATTGCCCGCCGGGCTGCACCACCTGGTCTGGGACGGAAGGGATGGAACAGGAAGAGCGGCCGCGCCCGGCGTGTATTTCGCCAGGTTCGAGACCCAGGATCTCAAGGCCAGCGAGAAGGTGATGTTGCTCAAGTAGGCGATCTTCCGGAGACTATTTGCCGGACAGACCGGCGATTAAGCCGGAGATTGAAAGAGGCTGCCTCGCCCTTTGAGGGTGAGGCAGCCTCCTATTTGATACGATCCCTGAGTCGGCGTGCGACTCTGGTGGCGTCGCTGGGGGGGGCCGTGCGACTCTGGTGGCATACCTGCCGGGGTTCCGTGCGGGCGGAGAGTCTATGCCAGGCCGTGCTTGGCCTTAAGCTCGTCGTAGACCAGGCCGGAAACATGCCTGATCACATTGCCGCGGGTGCTGATCCATCTGGTCAGGTTGCTGGTGCGGTTTCTCTTCTCGATTATACCGATTATGGTATACGGATACCGCTTGCCATTGTTGCCCCGTGCCGCGAGGATGCCGAAGTCGCCGCAGAGCCGCGATGTTGTGCCCGTCTTGTGATACACCAGGGTGCCCTTGGGTATGTTGGGAACGCTGTCATAGAGCCTGTCACGGTTGGGAAGCGCCATCAGCCTGCGGAGTTCCTTGGAGTTGGGCAGTTTGCCCTTCCACAGAGAGTAAAGAAAGCGGCTGTAATCGTGGGCTGAGGCGAGGTTGCGATATGTCCTGCCACCGGCGGGGATCTTCTCCACTATCCTGGTCTGCTTGAAGATGCTGGCATAGTTGCCGCGAAGCAGCTTGTTGACAGCGGCAGGTCCTCCCAGAAGATCTATCAGGCTGTTTGTCGAAGAATTGCTGCTTCGCTGTATCATCCGCTCCATCAGCACCCGGGTCTTGGGTCCGTAGATATAGGTGCCCCTCTTGGCCTCATGGAAGAATGCCAGGGCGATGAACGGCTTTATCATGCTCGCCGCCTGGCGCGGAATGTCCTCGTTTATGGTCACGAGTTTGGTATTGCTCGTGAAGTCATAAACAGACCAGGAGGTGGCTTCATCGCTGGCCAGCTGGCCTTCCTTCCGTCCGTTCCGCACAAATGACTCGACCCTCTGCTCGAGATCTGAGTCGATCTTCTGGACGGTCTTGGTGGGCGGGGGATTCTTCTCGAAAGCCTCATGCAGAAACGAGGCCTCTCCGTAGACCACGTCATTGTTGTTCTCACGTATGAAACTCACCCTGATCCCTGTGCCCTCGAGTTCGGCGCGGTGGGCCCTGACCATCTTCATACTGGACGGTCTGTCGCCGTAGCGCTTATAGACCAGGGCGTATTCACCATCCTGGGTCTGCTCGATCACCAGCCGGCTCTTCACGTCAGGTCCCAGGGTGCGCGACACGGCCTCGTAGTTCTTCTTGTGGACCTCCAGGTTGGGGCCCTTGCCGTAGACGATATTGTAGAGCTCGTGATATCCGGAATCGCGGATGATGGCTGCCTTGTCGAAGCCTTCCTCGACCAGGGCTATCGATTGCTCCCTGGCGATCTTCTGGGCAGCGGGCTCGGTCGCGCAATCGCAGTCATACACTATTCCATAGTTCTTGCCCGAATCACCCTGTACGATTCTGAGTTTCCTGCGTACCTCAGGCCCCAAAACTTCCCCGATCTCTTCCATGTAGTCGAGAGCGGCCTCCAGATCGGAATGCCAGATATAGGAGACGTCATAGGCGGTGGTGTCAGCCCGGAGAATCGAGCTCCAGGGGGACGCCAGCGTGAGCCCCCCGAAGGCGAACAGGGTTTTTGTGAATTCTCGTCTATTCATAACTCAGTCCCGAGAATCGGTCAGTACCATTATTCCAATTAGAATACTTAATAGCACCGACAGGGTAGGGGATTCAAGACTTTTTTCAGAAAGCCCTGCAAGCGGTCAGAGAAGGCCAGCCCGCCGGCAAAGAAGGCCAACAAGAGGTCAGAGAACGGAGGCTACGGCGGTGAGGTTTCTCACCCCGTAAGTGCATAAACCCTCCAGCGAAGTTCGACGAAAGCGCTCGCATCACGAGCCCCACCACCGTCAGGTGAGACGATCCCGACCCGGGCTCCCCAGATGTCAGGCCGGCGCGACCAGGCAACAAGCCCTCCATCTTTGGTCACCGCTTCATCGCTGCATCTGCCTTCAAGGTCACAGGCGACGTAGCGTCGGATCACCCAGTCAGTCGAGAGGCTGCGACAGAATGCCTTTGTCACAGTGTCTCGTCTACCTCCAGCCCCGTTCCTGATAATGGCCGAGTGAAGCCCCTGGAAGGCCCGGCACTCTGTCCTGGAGTCTGAGCCGACCGGACAGGTCCATTGAACCTTGCCGGGCGCAGGCGCAGGCCGGCACCCGGGTCCAGCGTCAAATGAGAATTGCTCCTCCATGGCAGGGCTCCTTGCCTCAGGGGAAGTTATGAGGGTTGCCCTCGACCATTGTTCCCTCGGCGCAACTATACTCACACCTTTTTGGACTGTGAAGGGTTAGACTTCTTACAGATTGGAGAGAAGGGGATCCGGGGCACCGGGAGGACCCCGCACCCTTAAGATATAGAGAATGCCTTGCGCTCATGCAGGGCGGTTCGAGTCCCGTATGGCCCGCCATTGACTTTCCCGCGTGAATCTGGGTTGCTTTCCTACTATTCGCATATCAGGGCGATAGATATCAGCCGGAGAGCCCCATCTTTTTAGCGAGCGCCGTATATCTCGGGTCTGACCGGATTTCATCAAGCACAGGATTGATGTTTATGTAGCCGAGAAACTCATCGTGCTCTTCGCATGCTCTCTGTACCCATTCGAAGTGACTGTCGATATCTCCCAGGCCTAAGTGGATGAGGCTTATGACATAGGGCGTGACGTGGACCCTTCTGGACTTGTCCACAAGTTCTGCGAGGACC
>JASFOL010000068.1:0-6433 GCA_050116545.1 bacterium
CCGGGGGTGGTCCGGGATAGCACCCTGTAGTCCCAGGGATCAAGCGTGAAAGACGTGAGATCGTCAAGGGAGACCGCTTCATCGGTGAAAGCGTCCCGGTAGTCACCGTGATGGGCGTCGCCCTCGAGCGTCACTATCTGCTGCCGCCCCGAGAGATTGAGAATCACGAAAACTCTGTCGCCTTCCTTCTCTCTCAGGAAGGCAAACACTCCCGCGTCATTTGTTGTATGTATCCAGGTCAGATCGCCGCCCATGTACCCGTTCCAGAGAGCGTGATTGCTTTTCTTCAGCCCGAGCAGCCGGGTATAGAAATCCTCAAGCACGTCGTCATGCCACTTGATCTCGTCTTTCTCGAAAAACTCAAGCCGGTGGTTCAGGCCCACCTCTTGCCCGCTGTAGATGAGGGGCATTCCAGGCAGGGTCGCGGCAAGCACCGCCATCGTGACGGCGGCATCACCCATCCGCTCATAGACGGTCCCATTCCAGGAATTCTCGTCATGATTGGAGGTGAAGTTCATGCGGTATGCGCTTCGCGGGTACCGCCGGGCCTCTTCGGCAAGATATGCGCCGATGCCACTGGCGGGGGCCATGCCTTTGGAGATCTTCGCCATCAGGTGATCAAGGCCCCAGGCATAGGTCATGTCGAATGCGAAGTCATGGGCCTCCGGGGCCTCCCATTCAGCCAGCATAAAAACCGGTTTCACCTCATCGAGCTCGACCCGAACATAGTTCCAGAACTCCAGCGGCACCATCCCCGCGACATCGCACCTGAATCCGTCTACACCCACATATTCGACCCAGAAACGCATCGCGTCCGACATATAATACCAGAGACCCGGGACATTGTAGTTGAGGTCTATGACATCACTCCAGTCTGCGACCGGGGGCACGAAATTGCCGTGCACGTCCCGGATATACCACTCGGGATGGGTGCGCGTGAGATCATTGTCCCACGAGGTGTGGTTCGCGACCCAGTCGATCAACACGTGCATGCCCATGGCGTGAATCTTCTCAACCAGCGCCTTGAATTCCTCCAGCGTCCCGAATTCAGGGTTGACGCCATAGTAGTCCTTGACCGAGTAGTAGCTGCCCAGGGTGCCCTTGCGGTTCACCTGGCCGATGGGGTGAATGGGCATGAACCAGAGAATATCGACGCCCATGTCCTTGAGCCTCGGAAGATGCTCCTCGAACTCCGCGAATGTACCTCCGGGAGAATACTGCCTGATATTGACCTCATAGATGCTGGCATCGTAGCTCCAGTCAGGGTGCCTGACCTGGGCCGCCTCGAACTCCGGGAAGTCCACGGGTTCCACATGAACCGGACTCACCTGCCTCTTCTGGCAGGACAGTCCGATGGGCAGGATGAGCGCGATCGCGAGGCTCAGCCAGATCGAAGCACCAATCCAGCCAGATCTTCTCAGTAGCACCATGGATTGCTCCTTGTCTCTCTTTGATCCGTTCGGACCGGAAAACTGTGAGCGTATCAAGACACGCTCTTCGTATCAGAATACTCTACCGGGGCACGATAGGGTCAAGCCTGTAGATTGTGCCATCTTCGACTATTTCAAAGTGCTGTGACAGGCCTTCGATATCATAATAAGGTCTTGTCTCCGCGAGGAACAACCGCCTTTCCGCCGAATGAGACAGCGCGAAGGCCACCTGATCCTTCACGTAGAGCTCGACGGCGTCCACGTCGAGACGTCTCCCTTCAACCTCCTGCAGGTAGAGTATGGGCTGCCGGAGGGTATGATCGGCGATGATCACGGCATCGGGAGGCAACCGGTCAAGGGCGGCCTCCGCGAACCTCCGGGCTCCGAAATGGTTGTTCTTTGGGGGAAAGAGGAAGTACTTGAGCACGGGCCGTCCCTCTATCTCCCGGATGTTTAGAGCAGCACCGTCGATACCGGCCCGGCCGAGCAATCCGGGCAGGATGGAATATACCGCCACCGGGACTGCAATCAGGCTTGCCAGCAGAGCGATACGGATGGCTCTTGCGGGGAGGCTCGTCCTATGGACCAGCCAGAGCACAGACTGCTTCCAGCCCAGGCCGACAAAGAAGGCGCAGGTGAAGTAAGCCAGCATGTAGAAGACATAGGTGTCGCGCATCGTGAACTTGAGCACCGCGGCCACGTTCGCAAGGAGAATGAGCAGGAGACCTGCGGCCAGCGGCGGCCTCGCGAAGGACTCGCGGATTCCACGGGCGGCAAGCAAAAGGCCGGGGCTCGGAAACTGCAGCACGAGATAGACTGCAAACATAACCACGGCTCTGAGAAAGGCCCCGGCAGATGGCATATAGTCCGCCGGATTCGTGGAGATCAGGCTTTCATAGTGAACCACGAAACGGTAGGCACCTGTCGCGGCCAAAAACACCACCACGGCCGGGATCAGGGCGGCCGGCCTTATTCCTTCCCTGCGCATACGCCAGATAGCAAGCACGGCAAGGCCCGGGAGCACAAGAATCATCATGACATGGTTTGCAATGGCCATCGCCGCCGCAAGTGCTGCAATCGCCAAGTGGCCCGCTTTCAGCCGGGGCCTGAGCAGGCAGAACACACCGACCGAGAGCAACAGCATGTTGAGCGAGTAGACCTCGGTCCGGACCGCGTGCGTCCAGAAGGTATGCGCGACCATCAGGCTTCCCGCGCCCGCCGCCGAGGCCCAAATTGAACGCGTCACCGTCTTCAGAGAACCGAAGACAAACCCGATGGCAAGCGCGGCCCAGATCGACGTGAAGAGATTGACCCTGAAAGCAGGGTCGCCCAGAGGTATCCAGGTGAAGGGATGCGCAAGCACCACCCAGAAGGGATGATCCCAGGCATGATCCCTTACCAGGTCAAGCGTGACTGCCCGCCGTTGAAACCTGGCATCATCGCCCCAGAGGACGGTCGGCGCCAGTGTGACAAGATACAGGGCCTGGGCTACCAGGTACACAGCGGCGATCTGCCAGCCGAGCCTCCCTGCCCAATCTCGCAGCTTTGACATGCCTTGGCGCTCCTTCCCTGAGTCTCCAGCGGTACCGGGGCTGCCCGGCGGGGAAGGCGGTGCCGGCAGCGGATTCCCTTAAATACCCGGACAAACCCGATTCGATCTACGAGACCAGGACCTTCTCTATCCTCTCCAGCGCCCAGTCGATCTCCTCGCGGGAGATCACCAGCGGCGGCGCGAACCTTATCACCTGGTGATGCGTTTCCTTGGCCAGGATACCGAGGTCCATAAGCCGCTCGCAGAAGGGGCGCGCCGTGCCCGAGCTCTCCTTGATCTCAACTCCTATCAGGAGGCCCTTGCCCCGTATCTCCTCGACATGGGGAGAGTCCATTTCGGCCAGCTTATGCATCAAGTACGCGCCCTGCTCGAATGACCTGGTCGGCAGGTCCTCCTCGACAATCACCTGAAGTGCCGCGGTGCCGATCGCGCATGCCAGGGGGTTTCCACCGAAGGTGCTTCCATGGTCGCCCGGGGAGAACACGTCCATCACCTCTTTGCCTGCCAGCGCGCCCGAGACCGGGAACACACCTCCGCCCAGGGCCTTGCCGACGATCAGGATATCCGGCTTTGCATCTTCATATTCATAGCAGAACATTTTGCCCGTCCGGCCGAGCCCTGTCTGAATCTCATCCAGCATCAACAGAATGTTCCGGGCCTTGAGGATCTCCCGCGCCTCCTTGAGAAAGCCATCGTCGGGCACTATGATGCCCGCCTCTCCCTGGATGGGTTCCACCAGGAAGCCGACGGTATTGGGTGTGATCGCGGCCTTCAATGCTTCGATGTCGCTGTAGGGAATCAACTTGAAACCCGGGCTGAATGGACCGAACCCGTCGCGGTACTGTTCCTCGGAGGAGAAACCCACGATGGTGGTGGTCCGGCCGTGGAAATTGTTCTCGCACACGATGATCTCGGCCTTGTCCTCGGGAACGCCCTTGACCTTATAGCCCCACTTCCTTGCAGCCTTCAGCGCGGTCTCCACCGCCTCGGCTCCGGTGTTCATCAGCAGGACGGATTCCTGGCCGCATGTCTTGCAGATCAGCTCGCAGAATTCGCCGAAGCGGTCATTGTGAAAGGCCCGCGAGGTCAATGTCAGTCTTTCCATCTGGGTCCGCGCCGCCTCGATCACCCGGGGATGCAGGTGGCCCTGGTTCAGGGCCGAGTAGGAGCTCAGCATGTCCATGAATTTCCGGCCTTCAACGTCCCAGACCCACACCCCCTCGCCCTTTGAGAGCACCACCGGAAGCGGGTGATAATTGTGAGCGCTATAGGCCTCGGCCAGATTGATGATGTCTTTTGACGACAGCTGTCTCGTGTCCACAGTTGCCCTCCTTCATACGGTCAGTTGCAAGGTGTCGCTTGATTGGCGGATTGCCTGAACCCCATAAGGATAGCAAAACCCCCACCTTAAGACAATGCAAGACAATGGGGTCAGCTCACTGCTCGAGACGCACAAGAGCCGGGAGGCTCCCGTGCAGCAAGAACTCCTTGCTGACTTCGGTGAAGAGCCGGGGTTCCTCGAGAAAAGGGAAATGGCCGCTGCCATTGAAAACTATGGCGCTTGAGGTGCGTATCCCGTCCGCGTATGCCATCTGGTCCCGGACAGAAGTCGAGGGATCATGCCTGCCTACCACGACCAGGGTCGGCACCTCGATATCCTCCATCTCCGGGAATATGTCCAGCGAGCCAAGCTCCGCCATGGCCCTGGCATTGAAATCGGCCGAGATCGACAGGGAATTGAGGTCCACCCGGTCCATTCCCTCCTCCCTGTAGAACAGGGTCGGAAGCAATAGCTTCATCGCACGCTCGCGCTTCTCCAGCATGGAAAGCTGGGGATGATTGTAGATTTCCCAGATCTCGTCGCGGGTCTTGCGGGGAAGATTATCCACCGTGCTCTCGACAGTCTGGTCGGGCATAAATGGTGAAATCGGGGTGATCAGAATCAGAGAGTTGACATTCCTGCCATACTCCAGACAATAGCCCAGAGCGATCAGGGCCCCCCACCCGTGCGCCGCAATGGAGATTTCGGGAAGGCGCAGATACTGGCGCAATGCCTCCAGGTCCTCCACATGATGGGGAATATCCATGGGAGTCGAGACGCCGAGGGGCTCGGATGATCCGCAGCCGCGCTGGTCATAGTAGACCACCTTGAGGTCGGAGGACAGGGCGTCAAAGCCCGGATACATCAGGGCCTTCTCATAGCCCGGGCCGCCGTGGATCACAACCAGGGCCGGGCCTTTGCCGACGGCCCGGTACGACAGCCTGACTCCGCTGCCATTGCCCACCCCCATCCGCATGTCCATCTTTGAACAGGGTGAGAGAAACAGAGCCACCGTCGCCAATATCAAGAGGTAAGCAAAAGTACGCCTCTTCATCAGATTCGTCGCTCCTTCACCTCCACAATCTTCGGGCCGGACGTGTACTCGGCCGGGCCTAGTCGCCGCCCCGCCTCAGCTTCGACAGCTTGACCCAGGGCCTTTCCTCCTGGCGGCCCATTGCGCTTATCTTCTTCGCCAGCTCGTCATCAAGCGCCCCCCGCTCAACAAGCTTGGAGAGGCTGACCGGGCTCATCATCGAGACCTGGTCCCATATGCCAGAGGCCTTTACAAGTTCTTCGAGCTCCTTGCGGCCCGGCTCATCTTTCCTCGGAAGCGAGAGACCCTTGTAGAATCTCACCATCACCCTGTGGCCGCTTCCCTTGATGACCTCGACTTCGTTTTCCTTCGCATACTTGATCAGAGCCGCCTTCACCTGCTCGAGGTCCCGTTCGGTCTCCTCCTTCCTGGCTTCCAGCTCGGCATACTTGTTGACCAGGGTTAACCCGCTCTCCTTCGCATACTTCTCCGGGGATAGCCCCGCCAGTGCCATCTCGTGCTTCTTGGCGGGACAGTAGGAATAGAACGCGCACCAGTCACAGAGCGCGCTCTCCCTGGGCCTGAAGTCGGAGTCTTCCTCGATCTTCCTTATGCTGGCCATGATTTCCTGCTTGAGGCCGGCCAGCTGCTTCGGTGTGCGCCGGGACCTGAGCTCCTTTCCGAAAACAAGGTAGTGCCAGACCAGATCCACCTTCTTGACATCGGGCCACATTTCGGCGACCGCCAGCTGATAGAGCGCCAGCTGCTGGTCCTTGTCGATCTGGGCCTGGGTGGGAAGGCGCCCCGAGGTCTTGTAATCGTGGATCTCGTAGGTCCCGTCCCGGGCCACCGCGATCCGGTCGATATAGCCCAGTATGGTGTAATCCCCGGCATCATCGATCGGGAAGGTCACTCTGTATTCGAGAGCTATTGTGCGCGACTCATCGAAGGGCTGATGCTGCTCATAGTATTCGGCAATGGCCTTCCTGCCGACTTCCCTGTAATGCTCGGGCTTATATTCTTTTCTCACGATCTTGATATCGTCGTGCCAGTTCTTGTCCCATTGCTCCTCGTAGTAAGACAGGAACTCCTCAAGC
>JASFOL010000069.1:0-6385 GCA_050116545.1 bacterium
ACAGAAAAAGCCGTCAGGGCGAACATCAGAATGAAGAACCGGACAGAATAGACCAAAGTTCTGATCATCCGTCTCAAGGTTCTCATCATCCACCTCCGGATATCGGGTGCCGAAACGGGCGATAGCTCGCCACCAGCATAGCCACAAACCGCAGTTCTGCCAAGTGTCCTGATACCGGACGACGGACGGCGACCCGATTTGACTGTGGAATCTGAAGCTTGATTAAAGGTGCATATTGCTTGAGAATGATGATATGATGACTGCATCGATGAGTGCCGGATAGAAAGCGAAGGAAAGCGTGGGAGAAACACAGGAACTGAAACACGACAGGGTGACCGACAGGGTGACCGACAGGCCGAGCTGGGACGTTTACTTCATGGGAATCGCGCGCATGGTGAGACAGCGTTCCACATGCATGCGGCGCCGGGTCGGCGCGATCATCGTCAAAGACAAGCGCATTCTCGCGACCGGTTATAACGGCGCGCCCAAAGGAATGAAACACTGCAGCGAAGTCGGTTGCCTGCGTGAAAGCGAAGACGTTCCCTCCGGCGAGCGACACGAGCTTTGCAGGGGCATTCACGCGGAGCAAAATGCCATAGTGCAATCGGCCGCATTCGGAGTGCCGATCCAGGGTTCTACACTGTACTGCACGCATTTCCCGTGCGTGCTCTGTGCCAAGATGCTCATTAATGCGGGTATATGCGAACTGATAGCCCTGGAAACTTATCCTGACGATCTCTCCCACGAGATGCTAAGAGAGGCTGGAATCCGCATTTCCGTAATGGATTTGAGAGATTTTGAGTAAATTTGAGGTTTTCTTACACGAACTTCTCTCCCCGCCATCTGCATAATCCCTGTACCTGACAGCGCCCGCAAAAGAACTTGACAGCCCCATATATAGCGTGTACTTTGTGCGCACACCCAACATATTGGAGTGTCTGATATGAAATGTCCGGCCTGTGGCCATGAAGAAGACAAAGTCATCGATTCGAGATCGACCAAGGAGGGTACGGTCACGCGTCGGAGGCGTGAATGCAGCGAATGTGGCCACAGATTCACGACTTACGAATACATTGAACCCGGGCAGCTTAGCGTCGTCAAAAAGGACGGGAGAAGGCAGGAGTTTGACAGGAAGAGGATTCTCGAGGGAGTCCTCAAAGCCTGTGAGAAGCGCCCCATCCCGAGAGAGAGAATCGAGGAAGTGACCGATGCGATTGTCTCGGAGCTGCAGGCCGAGTTCAGAACCGAAATACCATCCAGTGAAATTGGAGAAAGGGTGATGAAACATTTGCGCGCGCTGGATGAAGTTGCATATGTCAGATTCGCATCGGTCTACCGACACTTCGAAGATATCACCGAGTTTATGACGGAACTGAGAACGCTGGTCAGGGAAGCCAAGGGCGCCCGGCACCCGGCGTGACATGGAGGTTTACGATGGAGGCGATCAACGTACCCGCGGGCCAGCAGGCCCGGGACGCGCTCACCTATTCTGAAGATGATGTTCACAAGCTGCACCATAAGCTTGCTTCGCGTATGTTTCAGCTGGTCAGGAAAAGAGACGGCGAGATAGTCAAGTTCGATCCGGAAAACATCAGCAGGGCGATCTTCAAGGCGGCCCAGTCGGTGGGAGGGACCGATCAGGAGACCGCGGAGAGACTGGCGGACGAAGTCATACTTTATCTCTATGCCAATGTGGGATCCGGCCTGCCTGTGGTTGAGGAAATCCAGGACGCAATCGAGAAGGTCCTTGTGGAGCAGGGTCACGCGAAGACCGCGAAGGCTTTCATTCTCTACCGGCATGAACGGGCGAAATTGAGGGGCGCGCCCAAGACCAGGGCCGAGACCGATGCCGAGGGCAAGGAAAGAGAACTTGAGATCGATCCCACAGAGCTTGCTCTTTTCGTGAGAACCTCGGATGACGAGATCACCAACTGGGACAAGCAGAAGATGGTCCAGGCGATGGTGAGGGAGGCCGGCGTCCCCGAGAACATCGCCCAGAGCGTCAGCCGGGAAGTCGAGGAGACCGTGCTTTCCTCCAAAGTCAAGGTGATCACGGTCTCACTGATAAGGGAAATGGTAAACGCCAAGCTGATCGAGCACGGCTTCGAGGATGCGAGAAAGAAGCACGCGCGGCTCGGCGTTCCTCTCTATGACGCGGAGCGGATCATAACTCGCCGCAACCGGGAGAACGCCAATATCCCGCACAACCCGGAAGCCACAAGCATGACGCTTGCCGAGTCCATAAATAAGCAGTACGCCCTGATGCGGGTCTTTTCGCAGGATGTCGCCGACGCTCACGCGCGCGGCGATATTCATCTTCACGATCTCGGTTTCATCAACCGGCCCTACTGCTCGGGGCAGTCGCTGGAATATGTGAAGAAGTTCGGGCTCAGCCTGCCCAATGCCCTTTCGATTGCAAAACCGGCCAAGTATCCGGAAACACTGCTTGCACACATGGTAAAGTTTTCGGCTGCGCTGCAGGGGCACTTCGCCGGAGCCATTGGATGGGACGCGGTCAATATATTCTTCGCGCCATTCCTTGTTGGCTTAAGCTCCAAGGAGATGAAGCAGCTTGCGCAGATGCTGATCTTCGAGTACTCGCAGCAGAGTGTCGCCCGCGGCGGCCAGGCCATATTCTCGGACATCAATATCTACTGGGAAACCCCGAAGCACTTCGAAAACGTGCCCGCGATAGGCCCGGGCGGAGTTCCGACGGGAAAGACCTACAGCGAGTATGAGCATGAGGCGCAGAGGTTCGCGTGGGCGCTTTTCGATGTTTACATGGAAGGCGACGGGACAGGCAGGCCTTTCTTCTTCCCGAAGCCGCTGGTTCACATCACCGAGAAGTTCTTCAAGACCCCCGGACACGAGGAATTCCTGCTCCACATAAGCGAGGTGGCGGCGGAGAAGGGCAATACCTACTTCGTTTTCGACCGGGGTGAGACCGCCAAGATATCCGAGTGCTGCAGGCTCTCCTTCAAGCTGGAGCAGAGCGATCTGGATGATGCCAGGATGCCCTGGAGGATGAGATATTCGGCAATGCAGAACGTGACGCTTAACCTTCCGCGGGCGGGAATACTGGCGGCCGGGGATGACGAGAAGCTCTTCTCATTGCTGGATGACTTCTTCGATCTTTCGATCAAGGCGCATATTCAGAAGAAGAACTTCATACTCTCGCTCATGAACATGAAGGACGAGGGCCCGCTTGCGCTCCTGACCATGGAAAAGGACGGGGAGAGCTATCTCCGCACCAGGCGCGCCAGCTACCTGATAGGGATTCTCGGACTCAATGAACTCCTGCAGGCCCACTTGGGCCAGGAGCTTCACCAGAGCGAGGATGCGTTCAAGTTCGGGCTCAAGGTGATAGCATATCTCAATCTCAAGGCCAGGGCGGCGTCGAAGAAGTACGGTATGAAGTTCGTGCTCGAGCAGACCCCGGCCGAGAGCGCCGCCTTCAGGCTCTCCAGGCTCGACCTGGACAGGTATGGCAAGAAGGCGGAGGCGATCGTCAAGGGTGACCTGGACAAGAGGCGCACCTATTACACCAACTCCACTTTCCTCAATGTCTCAGAGAATCTCAACCCGATCGAGCGGGTCCGCAGGGAAGGCAAGTACCATGACCTGATTGAGGCCGGGGCGCTTTCGCATATCTGGCTGGCTGACTCGAGACCGTCGGCGGAATCCATCGCCAACTTCGTGGTCAAGACCTTCAAGCTGACCAGAAACGCCCAGATAGCCTTCTCGCCCGAGTTCACTTCGTGCAATGCATGCGCCAAGGTGACCAGGGGACTCAGCCAGACCTGCCCTCATTGCGGGTCGATGGACGTGGACGGCATAACCAGGGTGACGGGATATTTCTCAAAGATCTCCGGATGGAACGACGGCAAGCGCGCGGAGCTGGCCGACAGGTACAGGAGCAATATACAATGAAGGTCAGCGTTTTTGGAAAGCAGGAGTGCGACGCGTGCAAGGCCGCGCTGGAGAAGATAACCTATTTCTCGGAGAAGTGGGGAAAGCGTGATTCCACCGCCATCGGCTTCATCGACATGGACACGGTCGACGGCCTGGCCGAGGGCGCATACCGGGATGTTTTCGATGTCCCCACCGTGATTTTCGAGGATGGAGAAGAGGAGCTGGCGCGGTGGGTCAAGAAGGTTCCGACATCGGAGGAGTTCAAGACCTACTTCTTCAGAGAAGCCACAGGTGAACGAGCCGGGGATGAGCAAGCCACAGATAAAGGGATTCATTGAGACTTCGCTGTGTGACTGGGACGGCTTGATCTCTTCTGTGGTGTTCCTGCCCGGATGCAATTTCAGGTGCCCGTTCTGCCAGAACGCGGAGCTTGTGCTGAATCCGGAGAGCCTGCCCTCGGTCGGATTCGATCAAATAGCCGGGTACCTCAGGGCACAGTCCTCCTGGATCGACGGTCTGGTCATCACCGGCGGAGAACCGACCATATGGGGGGGGCTTTCCGAACTCGCTGAGGCCATCAAGGACCTTGGCTTCGCCGTCAAACTCGACACCAATGGAACACGCCCCGATGAGATAGCCGACCTCCTCGACCGCGGCCTGGTGGATTTCATCGCCATGGACATAAAAGCCCCGCTCGATGAGAGGTATGAGCGGGCCGCCGGCGTCCCGGTGGACCTGGACCGGATCAGGCGGTCGATCGATCTGGTGATGGGCCTCAAGGGCGCCCATGAGTTCAGGACCACCCTGGTCCCGGGCTTTGTGGGCGAGGAGGAAGTCGCCCTGATGGCGGAGACCGTGATGGGCGCCGAGCGCTACGCCCTGCAGCGCTTCGTCCCGGATAATTCGCTTGACAAGGCTCTGAGGCGAGCTATAGCCTACGATGACAGTTTTGTATCTCATCTGCTCGAAATAGCAGGGAGGAGTGTGGATAACTGTATCTACAGGGGACGAATAGGCGTGGGGCTCTCCTAGCCGGGGGGCTTATTTAATGGCCAGGACATTTGCGGGCGGAGTGCATCCGCATGAAAGCAAAGAAGCGACCGAGGCCAGCCGGATTTCGAGCATTCCGCCGCCGGAGCTTGTGATTATCCCTTTGAGCCAGCACACGGGAGCGCCGTCCAGGCCCCTGGTGGAGAAGGGTGACGAAGTCAAAGTAGGCATGAAGATCGCCGAGGCCGATGGCTTCATCTCCGTGCCGGTGCACTCCCCGGTATCCGGGACAGTCAAGGCGATTGCGGATTACCCTCATCCTTTCGGCCGGAAGATGCCGGCGATAGCCATAGAGAACGACGGCCGCGACGAGTGGATCGACCGCTCAGGCTGGAGCGATCTCACAGACGCCGCTCCCGACAAGATCAGGGAGGCGGTCAAGGACGCCGGCATCGTGGGGCTGGGGGGCGCGGCCTTTCCCACCCATGTCAAGCTCTCGCCGCCCGAGGGCAAGAGCATCGACACTGTGATCCTGAACGGCGCCGAGTGCGAGCCCTATCTGACGGCCGATCACCGGGTGATGCTTGAATTCGCCGAAGACATCATTGCGGGCTTCAAGGTGATCATGTCGGTGGTCGGGGCCGGGCGCGGCTTCATAGGAATCGAACGTAACAAGCCTGACGCGATAGAGCTGATGAGGGAAAAGGCCTCGGGCGAGAAGGGCATCGAGGTCAGCGATCTCAAAGTCAAGTATCCGCAGGGAGCCGAGAAGCAGCTGATCAAGGCGATCACCGGTCGCGAGGTGCCCTGCGGTGGGCTCCCGATGGACGTGGGTTGCGTGGTCCAGAATGTCGGGACCAGCCTGGCGGTCTTCGAGGCCCTGAAGCATGGCAAGCCCCTGATCTCAAGAGTGCTTACCATATCCGGAAGCGCGGTGGAGCACCCGGGCAATTTCGAAGTGAGGATCGGCACCCCGTTCAGCCACATAATCTCCGCGGCCGGCGGAAACACCGAGGCCTGCCGCAAGCTGATCATGGGCGGCCCGATGATGGGTATAGCCCAGCACACCGACGAGGTGCCCGTGATCAAAGGTACCTCCGGCATCGTGCTGCTCACGGAGGACGATGTCAGGATGGAGGCCCCGGGGCCCTGCCTGAGATGCGGACGCTGCGTCGATCACTGTCCGATGAAACTGGTTCCCAATGAGATCGTCAGATTTGTTGAAAAGGACAAGATGGACAGAGCCGAGGGATACGGGATCTTCGACTGTATGGAATGCGGCGTATGCGCCTTCATCTGTCCTTCGAAGATAAGGCATGTGCACCTTATGAAGCGCGGTAAGGCCGAGATCCTGGCGAGAAGGAAGAAGAAGCAGTAGGCTCCGGGTCCGCGCGCGTAATCGAACAGAGAGCGGCAGCGAACAAAAGGGGAGACCGTCTTGAGACTTGCCGTTACACCGTCGCCTCACATGCGTGACGGTATG
>JASFOL010000070.1:0-6342 GCA_050116545.1 bacterium
CGATGGTGGCAGAGCGGGTACCGGATGCTCGATTCGTTTTCGCCGGTTCCCCGTTCACCGCGGAGGATCATCTCTTCCTGGACAGCATCAAGAGGCTCGTCTCCGAGCTCGGCCTTGAGGAGCACGTGGAGTTCACGGGCCAGGCGGATGACGTCCCGGGCCTGATGGCGGGCTGCGATCTCGTTGTGCTTCCGTCCAGGAGGGAAGCCGTGGGGAGGGTGGTGCTTGAGGCCGGGGCCATGGGCAAACCGGTTGTCGCGTCGGCAACGGGTGGCTTGAGGCAGAGCGTGCGCGACGGAGACAGCGGGATACTGGTGGCTCCGGGTGACGCCCGGGGTTTCGCTGACGCCATAATAAGACTGCTCACCGACAGCGACCTCGCGGCCCGGATGGGCCGAAGGGGCAGGGAAATCATCGCCTCCGGCTATTCCAGCGAGGAAACGACCCGCAGGATCATGGCGGTATATGATGAGATCCTGCCTCCCCCGCAGCGCCGAATTCAAGAAGCAGATTCAAGAAAGGGGTCAGGTACCGATTCAGAGAATTCAAGAATCGGTACCTGACCCCAAATTTGAATTCAAGAATCGGTACCTGACCCCAAATTTGAATTTGGGTGCTCCGTATGCGGCGTGTATCGGGGATGCAGGCCTTTCCACTTGACCGCCCGATTTCCCTCCAGTTATATTAACCTGAACGTTTGCGAATACAGGCCAAGCGAGAGTGGCGGAATTGGCAGACGCGCTGGATTTAGGATCCAGTGAGGACACTCGTGGGGGTTCAAATCCCCCCTCTCGCACCATCTGGAGGGATCACTGAAGTGAATGAAGGGGCAGAAGAGTATCTGAAGGAAGTGCAGACCCCGAGCGGTCTCAAGCGGGTTCTCACCTTCGAGGTGCCGCGGGACCGCGTGGAGAAAGAGATCACCGACATAATCAAGGGCATCGGCAAGGACATAAAACTGCCGGGTTTCAGGCCGGGCAAGGCCCCGGCGGACATCATCCGGGCCCGTTTCGGGAAGACCGCGGAGAAAGAGGCCATCGAGAAGCTGATACCCGAGGCCTATCAGAAAGCCCTTGAAAAGGAGTCTCTGCGTCCAGTCCTTCCCGCCGAGATCAGCGACATGAAGTACGAGGAGGGCAAGCCGCTTTCCTTCCAGATCGCGATAGAAATCTATCCCCCGGTCAAGGTGGGGGAGTACAAGGGCATCAAGGTGAAGCGCGAGGTCAAGCCCGTGGAGGACGCGGATGTGGACCGCGAGGTCCAGGGGTTGTGTGAGCGGCTCTCCCGCTTTGAGAAGCTGGACCGGCCCGCCGAGACCGGCGACGTGGTGGTGGCCGACTACTGGCGCCTGGGCGCAGACGGCAAGATGGTCCGCGGAAGCCGGACAGCCAATTATCCCTTCGAACTCGGCGCCAAGGGCATGTTCACGGAGTTCAATGAGGGGCTTGCGGGCGTCTCGGTCGGTGATACAAAGAACATCACGGTGAAATACGCCGACGATTTCCATCAGGAGGAGGTCAGGGGAAAGACCGTGGAGTTCGGACTTGAGATCAAGCAGGTGGGCCGGAGGATAGTGCCCGAGCTCGATGATGAGTTTGCCAAGTCCCTGGGCGTGGAATCGTCCGAAGAAGTGAAGTCCAAGATGAGGGAGACAATGCAGGAGGCCAATGAGGCCGAGGCCACCAACCAGGCCAAGCGCGAGGTGGTGCGCCGGGTGGTCGAGAAGAGCGACTTCGAGGTGCCCCAGGGCCTTGTGGACAGGGCTCTTGAGTCGATGATGAAGTCCTACAAAGAGGAGTTTGATGCTTCCAAGGACCCCACGGCCGCGGACAAACTCACCGAGATGGAGGAGAAACTGAGGCCTCTGGCGGTCAATCTGGTCAAGGAGGAGTTCATAATAGCCGACATAGCAGAAAGGGAGAACATCGTGGTCGAGGACAGTGACATCGAAGCCATCATCACCACCATCGCGGCCCGCTCGGGCAAGCCTGTGGATGAGGTGAGAAAGAAGGCCTCGGAGTCCGACGAGATCGATCACTGGCGCCGCGATGTCCTGAAGAAGAAGGTGCTGGACTTCCTTTACGCTAATGCCGAGGTTACTGGCTGAGCTTCACACTCAGGAGGAGTGCCATGGGATTGGTTCCGTTTGTTGTCGAACAGACCGGCAGAGGTGAACGCCAGGTCGACATATTCTCGCGGCTGCTTACCGACCGGATCATCTTCATCGGCCGCGCCATCGATGAGACGGTGGTAAATCTGACGATCGCCCAGCTTCTGTTCCTTGAAGCTGAGGACCCGGACAAGGACATCTATATCTATATCAACTCCCCCGGCGGAGTGCTGCCGATGGGGCTCGGCATATACGATACGATTCAGTACATCAAGCCGGACGTGGCCACAATATGCATGGGCCAGGCGGCGAGCCTGGCGGCGCTATTGCTCTGCGCGGGCACCAAGGGCAAGCGCTCGGCTCTGCCGAATGCCAGGGTGATGATTCACCAGCCCCTGGGCGGGAGCCAGGGCCAGGCCTCGGACCTGGAGATCTATACCAAGGAGATCCTGACCCTGCGGGAGAAGCTCAATCACATAATGGCCGAACACACCGGCCAGAATCTGGACGTGATCACCAGAGACACCGACAGGAACTTCTTCATGTCGGCGGAGCAGGCCAAGGCATACGGATTGATCGACGAGGTCATCTACAAGAAGGAATAGGCGGTAAACAACAGTGAAGCGCAAAGCAGGTGTGAAAGGCGACGTTTTCTGTTCTTTCTGCGGAAGGGGCAAGGAGGAAGTCTCCAGGCTGGTGTCCGGCCAGAATGTCTACATATGCGGTGAGTGCATCTCGCTGTGTAACTCGATTCTCGCGGACGACATTCAGGCCCAGGAGAAGACTCCCAGGCGGTCGGTTCCCAAGCCCGCCGAGATAAAGGCATTCCTGGACGAGTATGTGATAGGCCAGGACAGGGCCAAGCGCATCCTCTCGGTGGCTGTCTACAATCACTACAAGCGAATCGGCTCGACCAGGTCGAAGAACGACGTGGAGCTCGAGAAGAGCAATATCCTTCTCATAGGCCCCACGGGCACGGGCAAGACCCTGCTGGCCGAGACGCTCGCGCGTTTCCTGAAGGTTCCTTTTGCAATCGTCGATGCCACCGCCTTCACCGAGGCTGGATATGTGGGCGAGGATGTTGAGACCATCCTGGCGAGGCTCCTTCAGAATGCCGACTACAATCTGGCTGCCGCCGAGAAAGGCATCGTCTATGTCGATGAGATAGACAAGACCGGCCGCAAGCAGGACAGCCCCTCGATCACCCGGGACGTGTCCGGTGAGGGTGTTCAGCAGGCGCTCCTTAAGATCCTGGAAGGCACGATCGCCAATGTGCCGCCTCAGGGCGGACGGAAACACCCTCAGCAGCATTTCATAGAGGTGAACACAAAGGATATCCTGTTCATCTGCGGCGGCTCCTTCGACGGCCTTGACCGCATAATAGAGAAGCGCCTCAAGGACAGCACCATCGGCTTCGGGGCGGACGTGAAGCAGAGGAAGGACAGGAAGCTCAGCGAGATTCTGGCACTTGCCGAATCCGACGATCTCCTGAAATACGGCTTCATCCCCGAGCTGGTCGGAAGGCTGCCCGTGCTCTGCGCCCTTGAGGAGCTTGGCGAGAGCGATCTGATAAGGATCCTCACCGAGCCCAGGAACGCGCTCTGCCGCCAGTACAAGCACATGTTCGAGATGGAAGGCATCAAGCTCGACTTCGACGAGAAGGCCCTGAATGCCATCGCTTCGGCCGCGTACAGCCGCAACACGGGGGCGCGGGGCTTGCGTTCGGTTCTCGAGGAAAAGATGCTCGACCTGATGTATGATCTTCCATCGCGCAGGGATGTCAAGACCTGTACCATAACCGAAGGGTTCATCGGGGCGAAGGAAGAGCCCGTGCTCAGCCTCGCCTCGAGCAAAAGGAAACGGAAGTCGAAGTCCTCATAAGGTAGCGGGAGACCCTCGGCTCCGCGCGATTCGACATGGATGTAGAGTTCCTAGGCAGTTTCACGGCTAAGACCCTCCCGGGGTCCGAGTATCCCGAAGTCGCGATCGGCGGCAGGTCCAATGTGGGCAAGTCCTCGTTTCTCAATGCGCTCACGGGCAGGCGCGGCATGGCGCGTGTGGGCTCCAAACCCGGCATGACCCGCACCATCAACTTCTTTCTATGCGGCGGAGACAGGGTCCTGGTCGACCTCCCGGGTTACGGCTACTCCAGGGCGTCGCGGAGCGAGCAGGCCAGGTGGGCCAAGGACATCGAGTTCTACCTGACCGGCCGGGAGAACCTGAAGGGCCTGGTGCTCCTCGGGGATCTTCGCCACTTCCCGACTGCGAACGACACCGAGGCCCTGGACTGGTTCCTGAGTCTCGAGATCCCGCTTCTCGTGGTCCTGACCAAGGCGGACAAACTCAAGGCCGGGGAGGCCAGGCGCCGCAGAGACCAGATCTCGAGTGCTTTCAAGGACAAGAACATAGACCTCGCCGTGTTCTCCGCCAAGAGCGGAACCGGAAAGAAAGAAGTCTGGGGCTGGTTGGAAAAGGTCATGAACCGATGAACCTGTTCACTCCTGGTCCCGTCAATATCTCCGTTGCCGCACAACATGCAATCGGCCGGCCGAGGATGTTCCACCACAGGTCGGATCAGTTTCGCCGGATGATGAGCAAACTCACATCCAGGCTCAAGGACGCGTTCCTGACCGGCGGCGAGGTGCTCACCCTGACATCATCAGGGACCGGCGCCATGGAGGCCGTGGTGGCGGGCCTGTTCTCACCTGGAGAGACCGTGCTTGCGCCGGTATCCGGCAAGTTCAGCCGGCGATGGGCAGGGATATGTGAGGCTTTCGGCATCGCAGTCAGGAGAATCGAGCTCGAGCCGGGGGAGGCGCCCGAAGCCGGTGCCGTTGTCTCCATGCTCGAGGCCGACCCGGGACTCTGCGCGGTCCTCCTGACCCATTGCGAGACCTCGACGGGGAGTCTCACCGATCTCAAGCCCATATGTGATGCGATCCACCGGCTGGAGCAGAGGAGCGGAAGGGAGATCCTGACCGTTGCCGACTGCATAACCTCACTCTATGTGGACGAGCTCAAGATGGACGGCTGGGGCATCGACTGCGCTGTCGCCGCCTCTCAGAAGGGGCTTCTCTCTCCTCCCGGACTTGCATTCGTCGGCCTGGGAGCGCGAGCCCTGGCGCGCCTTGAGCGTGAACACCCTGAGTCAGCTCCTTCTTCCTCATACTACTTCGACCTCAGGAAGTATCTCGGCAGCTCTTGCGAGAAAGCCGAAGTCCCTTTCACGCCGGCCATTCCTCTTGTGGATGCTACCCTTGCCTCTCTGGAGTATCTTGCGGGAATCGGGCTGGAACCCGTGTGGCGGGCAAGCCGCTCGGGAGCCGCCGCCCTCAGGCTCCTCGCGGAGGCGGCGGGAATGAAACCGCTCGCCCGGCGGCAGGCATCGGGCGTGGTTGCCTTCTGGACGGGGGATATGGACACCCTCCAAATTGCGCGTGCGCTCGAGCGGGACCACTATATAATAGTTGCGCAGGGTCAGGAAGAACTGCGAGGGCGGATCTTGAGGGTATCTCCGATCGGCAAGAGCCCGGCGATGCTGCGGGGGTTCGCGACTGCTTTTTCCGGAGTCCTGGCGAAGATGGGCCGGGCAATTGACATGGAATCAATGAGAGCCGAGTTCGACAAGCTTCTGGAGGATTGCGCGATATGGGAGTAACGGCGGTAATCGGACTTCAATGGGGTGACGAGGGCAAGGGCAAGGTGGTTGACGTCCTGAGCCAGAAGGCGGACGTGGTCGCTCGATGTCAGGGTGGGGCCAATGCGGGCCACACCATGGTGATAGAAGGTGAGAAGCACGTCCTTCACCTCGTGCCCTCGGGAATCCTGAGGCCGGAGACCACCTGCGTGATGGGAAACGGCATGGCTGTCGACCTCGACGTGCTATCCGAGGAGATCGAGATGCTGGGGGAGGCCGGGATAGATGTGTCGGGACGGCTTTTGATGTCGGTGAGGGCCCACGTGGTGCTTCCGCTTCACAAGAAGATCGAGCTTCTTCAGGAAGAGATGCGCGGGGACGGCAGGATCGGCACCACCAAGCGCGGCATCGGTCCCTGCTACAGTGATAAGTACTCCAGACTCGGAATCAGGGTGGGAGATATCCTTCATCCAGATACCTTGAAGTCCAAGATCGAGACTCTCCATGCTTTCCACTCCGGCGGGAAGTACGCCGAAGGCCTTCCGGGTGTCGATCAGCTGATGGAGTATTGCCTTGCCCATGAGACCATGGTGGA
>JASFOL010000071.1:0-6339 GCA_050116545.1 bacterium
TCATTGATTAGGAAATGGGACTTCCACTTCTCCTCATGCACGCCCCACAATCGAGAAAAACAGACGAGCGAGACCACCGCGGCAATGGCCGCCGCGAGGGCCAGGACCTTCCAGGACCTCAGCCTGAGAAGGTGGTACACTTCGTAAACACCGTAGCCCGCGAACATCACAAGAAACGGAACAGCCGGCAGACGGAAGCGCCACAGGACGAAAAACATAACGGAGTTCACGGCACAGGCGGCAACCCCGGCTCCAAGAACCCATGCCAGCCGGTTGCGCCGCCGGGCGGCGAGGAATATGCCCACGGCGCCGAACACAAGCACTGTCCCGAAGTTCAAGAGCGGGAGCTTGAGCACCCGAGAGTGCTTTTCGATGAAACGCGGCAGGAGCTTGACATCGCTTCGCTCATAGGAGTTCAGGAAATAGTAGGCTTTTCTTATCATCAGGCCGATCCAGGCCCCGGGATCGGCGCCAATCTCATCGAAGGTCCTGGATACATAGTAGCGTGACAGCTCCCGGTCTGAGAGCATCCTGCCGGTTTCCTCGGCCGCCTTCATCCGGCAGGCCAGCGTGACCGAATCCTCCGCGGGATCGGCGGAGACATCATAGGGACGCCGGGTGGGCGGAGCCACCGCCGACTTGCCGTCCGCATACCGGGCATTGCCTATATACAGGTTGACCGCACCCTGGGGCGAGAAGATATAGAACTCACCGAAGGCCGCACGATTGCGGATTCCCAGCAGCACCATGAAGCACAACAGGACCGAGGCCGCCAGCACGGCCACCCTGACTCCCCCGCGGTCCCGGAATGCCAGCAAAAGAACCAGCGCCAGAAGGATGCCGAAGGGCAGGATATCGGGCCGCGTCAAGAAGGCGAAACCCAGGCAGGCCCCCGCAAGCAGTCCATAGGACGGCCTGCGCCTCTCAAGCGCCAGCAGCACGAAATAGACGGAGGCCAGCATCAGGGCCATGTAGATGGTGGTCGGCTGCAGTTCTCCATCCGAGTAGACCGCCATGCCGTACAGGGCGAAGCCCGCTCCTGCCAGTATCCCCGCCGTCCGGCCGAAGACCTTTCTGGCTATGATGAATATCAGGGCGCAGCTCAGGGCGCCGACCAGCGCCTGCATGATGAGCGGCCCGAAGTAGGTGAGGCCGAAGACGAGATAGGAAAGGGCCACGAAGTAGACATAGAGAGGAACCCGGAACGAACCGCCGGATGCGAGAAGATCGCCGGAGAGCACATCCCTCGCCTTTGCATCGTACCAGTACGGATCCAGGATGGGAAACTTGAAATAGGGAGAATCGCTGACGTCGATGATGTAGGCGATCCGAAGGGCCAGCGCCACGAGAACCAGGATTAGCAGTACCCTGCGATCTCCTCTACGGATATCTGGCAACCTCCCACCTGTCGGAAGCCCGGGTGATGTGGCGGCGCTTCCGGCGCCCCGGTGTGACGGCTACTCCGTGCTCTCGGGGACGTCCTTTTCCGGACACTTATCAATCACCGAATCGTGAGCAGCATTGACCCAGGGCCTGAAGGCCACCTCTCCCCTGATTCGTTTCTCGCCGGGGCAATCGGTTCCCCAGTAGTTATAGGTAGCTATGGCCACCTCCCGCTGATCGGTATAGATGGTGCCCTCGGTGCGCAGCCCGTTATTGTAAATCTGGGTGCCGTTCTGGAGGATATCATTGGCGGCCTCGAGGCTCCCCCCGATCAGGGGATATGAGTGCCCCTGTATGAGAATCCCCTTGCCATTGTGCTCGAACACGTTCCTGGCGATGACCGGCGAGGATGTGATAAGCGACATGGCATCGCCGTTCTTGCGGAATTCATTGTCGACGCACTCGGGATTGGAGTTGTCCATGTGAATGCCCCTGTTGCACCGGGTGATGGTATTCCCCTGGATGAGAGGATTGGACCTGTAGAGATTGATCCCGTCCCAGGAATCCTGCATCACATTGTTGATGATCACGGGAGCACCCGTTGTGCAAGCGACGCACGCGTTCGCGCCCCTTCCGTCAAATGTGAAACCCGATATCGTGGTGGCCAGATCGCAATCGACCAGCATCAGGAGGTGCCAGCGCCTGCCCCAAAGCACCGTGGAATCCGGACCGTCTGTTGACATGAGGGTGACGCCGCTTCCCATCTTCGACCTGACCATATAGCGCCCGGGGGAGACAAGCACGGTATCGCCATAGCCGGCGAAGTAGAGAGCGTCGTTTACCTTGTCATAATCCTTAGGTACGCGATAGGTTTTCGCTTGAGATGCCGGGCTCACAAGCGCCAGCACCATCGATAAACCCAGAAGAATCAACACCCCTCGTCTCATCGATCTACCTCCCCACGAAAATCGGTGGTGCGCCCGGCAGGAGTCGAACCCGCAACCTCGTGGTCCGTAGCCACGCACTCTATCCAATTGAGCTACAGGCGCACCCACTCACTATTCAGTTGAAGTCCCGGCCGAGACAACCCCATCGCCCGAAACGGTCAGCTTCACTCCTCCGATCGCCCTCGAGACCAGATTGTAAAAGAGCCCGAAGATCAGACCGGCGATCGCCCCCATGCACCCGTAGAAGAACGCAAACAGGGGCACGAGCAGAAAACCGAAGCCCGTGGCGGCGACCCGGAGAAGCCCAAGGTCCTCCTGGGCTGACGCATAGTCCAGGACACTGCCCAGAACCAGCGCCATAAACACATAGATCACCCCCACTATCAGTCCAAAGATCGAGTACAGAACGAAGCAGATCTTGATTAGGCTGGCAACGTTGACACGCTTGATCTCGATCTCCATGGTTCTCCTTGAATGGCGGAGAGGGAGGGATTCGAACCCTCGGAGAGGATTTTGTCCCCTCAACCGCTTAGCAGGCGGCTCGTTTCAGCCATCT
The DNA here is from genome assembly GCA_050116545.1 of bacterium. Lineage (GTDB taxonomy): Bacteria > Arandabacterota > Arandabacteria > Arandabacterales > Arandabacteraceae > JAUVJV01. The sequence continues at coordinate 2,887 of JASFOL010000071.1, forward strand.
CACGCACCTCTCCACCAGATTGCCGGGCTAATGGCGGAGGGAGTAGGATTCGAACCCACGGAGCTTTCGCTCAACGGTTTTCAAGACCGCCGCCTTCGACCACTCGGCCATCCCTCCAGAACCCTCACGGGCAATGGTCCGGCACTGTATTTGTATAACAACCCCATTTGGGGGTGTCAAGTTCATTCAGGTTCAATCGAGTTCAATCAAGTTCCCGGCTCTCTGTTATACACAAAAGAAGAAGGGCCGTTCCCGGCCCCTCCCCGGTTTCAGTCATATGTAAGGCCAGCTTACTCCTCGTCATACTCCTCCTGCTGCTTGAGCGCTTCCCTTCGCTCAATCAGCCTCTGCTGGCGCTCGATCTCCTTGGCCGCATAGTCATTCCAGGTGGGATCACCGCAGGCGACGGCCTTACGGAACTTCGAGCCGGCCTCCTCATACCTGCCCTGCTTCTCCAGGGCCTTGCCCCACACGCAATAGGCCGCGGCGCTCTCGGGTGTCAGCTCGAGCTCCTTCTGGGCGGCCGCCATGGCCTCATTGTATTTCTTGGCCCTGTTGAGAAGGTCTCCGTAGTACCACCACAATCCCGGGCTCTCCGGTCTCAGCTCCAGCGCCTTTTCCATCTGGACCAGGGCTTCGGAGGTCTTCCCCAGCTTGTCAAGGGAGCTCGCAAGCGTGATCCGCAGCTGAACGTTCTCAGGAGCCATCGAGGCCGCCTTCTGGTAGTACTCCACCGAGGACTCATAGTCCTCGACCTTCATGGTGAGCCAGCCCAGGGTCTTAACGATGTCAAAATCGTCGGGTGAAAGGGCCAGCGCCTGCTGATAAACCGCTATGGCGTCGGCGAAGAGGTCGTTTTCGTAAAGGATATTACCCAGCTTGACCACATTGGCCACATTATCCGGATCCAGCTCAACGGCCTTCCGGTATGCCTCGATGGCCTCAGGCAGCAGTCCCTGTTTATCATAGGCCGCGCCCAGGTTTAGATAATTGTCCGGCAGATCAGGAGCAAGCTCGATCGCCTTGTCGAACTGCACTGCGGCCTCGTCGTACTTCCCGACCGAGCTGAGGGCCCATCCGTAAGCGGAATGGCTGTCGGCATCATTGGGATCAAGATCCACGGCCTTCCGGTACATCTCGACAGCCTCGTCGGCCCGCTTCTGCTCAAGGTAGATCCGTCCGAGATAGGTATAGGCCTTCTGGTAGGCGGGGTCGAGCTCGATCACCTTCAGGAAGTTGCTGGTGGCCTCGGCGTACATCTTGTTTTCATAGTATTCGGCCCCCAGAAGATACTCCTTGTCAACCTCACTCACATCCGGCCTGTCCCTGTCGGGTGTGGCCTGGGGCGTATCCGCCTGCTGGCTCACACAGCCAGCAATCAAGGCAAGTGAAGCCATCACCAGCACGAGCCCTGCTAACCTGATCACCATAGAAAACTCCTTTCAATACCAGTTTTGACTTCGCGGTTCAGTGGCCGCCGAACTCTACCAAATAACTAATAAGCTGTCAAACCGTTCGCAAGTCAGGTCAGGCCGGCGCTGAGTCCGGCCCGCCGCATTGTCAGGTCAGGCCGGCGCCGAGTCAGGCCCGCCGCCTATTCCTGCTCAAGCTCCTTCCGCGCCCGCTCCAGCGATAGATTCGCCCTCTGGACCGTTTCGCTTTCTTCGCCGCTCTGAACCACCAGGTCCCACTCCCTTATGGCCTCCCTGAGCAGCCCGCGCTCGGCGAAGGCAAGGCCCAGGTTATAGTGAGCCTCGACACTGGTGGGATCGACCTCCAGGGCCTTCCGGAAGTATTTGACCGCGGTGTTCACGTCCATATCGGTGTAGTAGACCATGCCCAGATTATTGTACGCTTTGGCATCATTAGGATCTATCCTGATCGCCTCTTCAAGCAATACCTTGGCGCTGTCCACCTCATCGGATTCCGCCAGAAGCATCGCGAGGTTCACCCTGGCCTTGTTGAGGCCGGGGTCTATGCTCAGGGCCCGCTCATAGCTTTCCATCGCGTCCAGTGCCAGCAGCTGTTCTGAGTACAGGTTGCCCAGCTCGTAGTAGACAGTGCCGTCTTCCGGATACTCGTGGCCCATGGCTTCGAGCATCTCGATCTTCTCTTCGGGATCCGCACTCTCCGGAATCGTATCCAATGGCGCCCGCTTGACAGCCGGCGCACCGCAACCCGAGAGAACCAGAGCCACCAGAGCCGTTGCCAGGATCAATAGTGACATCTTCAGCATCAAAACCTCCTTATAGCTTGCAAATCTACGAACGGGAATCTTACCATATCCTCGTCCAAATAGTAAAGAGAGGGAACCGGAGTGGCAACATGAATTCTGCGAAACTGGTCGTACAGAAGTTTGGAGGGTCCTCGCTGGCCAGCCCGGAAAAGATCCGCCGGGTCGCGGAGCTTGCCACTGGTGAGAAGAAGGCGGGCAGGGACGTGATCGTTGTGGTCTCCGCAATGGGCGATACCACCGATCAGCTCTTCGAGCTTGCCAGGACGATTTCACCATCACCGCCCAAGCGCGAGCTGGACATGCTGCTCACCGCGGGCGAACGTATCTCGATGGCCCTTCTCTCGATGGCGATAAGCAGGCTGGGATTCCAGGCCATATCATTCACCGGCTCCCAGAGCGGAATAGTGACCGACACCAGCCACACCATGGCCAAAATCATGGACGTCAAGGCGTTCCGGGTCAGGGACGAGCTGGAGAAGGGCCGGATCGTTATCGTGGCCGGCTTCCAGGGTGTGAGCCCCGCCAAGGAGGTCACCACCCTGGGCCGCGGCGGATCCGATACGACCTGCGTGGCGCTGGCCGCCGCCTTCGACGCCCAGGAGTGTGACATATTCACCGATGTTGACGGAGTCTATACCGCCAATCCCCGGCTGGTGCCCGAGGCCAGGAAGATCCCGAGGATATCCTATGAGGAGATGCTGAACCTGTCATTCTGCGGGGCCGAGGTGCTGCACTGGAGAAGCGTGGACGTCGCGCGGCGCTTCGGAGTGCGGGTGCACGTGAGATCCTCAGAGAGAAAGGAGACCGGAACCATCGTGACCGGAAAGGACGAAATCGAAACTGCGGATATATGTGGCATAACCCACGACATGGGCCTGGTCCAGCTCTCCTTCGGAGGCGCGGACCCGCCCGAGGGAACGGCCGATCGTGCGCTCGCCGCGCTTGACAAGGCCGAGGTCATAGTGAAACTCATGAGTGTCCCGCCGGGCCAGGGAGCGAACGGACAGCTCTCCGTGATGATTCCCGAGGAGCAGAAGAAGCAGGCCCTCGCGATTCTGGAAAGTGAGGCCGGTGACATGGAGGTCGCAGTAGACGACACGCTTGCCACAGTGTCAATCGTGGGTCATGGTCTCTGCAGCAAGCCGGGCATCGCGAGGAAGGTCTTGACATCACTGAATGGCGCAGGTGTAACTCCTGTATCTATAACAACATCTGGG
>JASFOL010000072.1:0-6332 GCA_050116545.1 bacterium
CGTCCCTGCGGCTATCCCACGGCGGTTATGCCCACAACCTGGGGCGGAATAAAGTCCATGTTCAAATAGAGGGGACTTCCTTGGGTTGGGCCGGTCCGGATGGCGCTGGTCCGAACGGAGCCGGTCCGGATGGCGCTGGTCCGAACGGAGCCGGTCCGGATGGCGCTGCCCCCTCTTTAGGCGAAACGCCCCAGGCCGGCATTGTCCGGACTTACCCGGTCTTTTGCTCCCGCTCTATGCTGAGCTGCTTCATCTTCTTTCGAAGCGTGCTCTCGTGGATGCCCAGTGATCTCGCCGCCGCCGTCTGTACCCAGTCGGAGGCTTCCAGGGCCCTTAGAATATGCCGTTTCTCCAGCAGGCGAATAGCGTCGGGAAGCGAACTGCTCTCGGCATCAAGGTGAACCACCGAGACGGGCGCCTGCCGGCTCTCCAGGACCTCATCCGACAAATGCTCAGGGCCGATCTCCAGCCCGTCGGCCACCACCACCGCATGCTCGATGCAGTGCTCGAGCTCTCGCACATTGCCCGGCCAGGAGTAGCGCCTCAAGACGCTCATCGCCTCCGGCAGCACCTTCATCGCGGGCTTGGAATTGGCCTCGGTGTACTTGGCAAGAAAATGATCCACCAGGAATGGCAGGTCCCCCATCCTCTCCCTAAGGGACGGCAGATGAATCCGCATGCGGTTCAGGCGGTAGTACAGGTCCTTCCGGAACTGCTCCCGGGCGATCATGGCCTTGAGGTCCTGATTGGTCGCGCTTATCACGCGTACGTCCGCCTTCAAGACCTTCGAACCTCCGACCCGCTCGAACTCCATTTCCTGAAGCACCCTGAGCACCCTTCGCTGGGTTGCCAGCGGCATGTCCCCTATCTCATCCAGAAAGATTGTTCCCCCCTCGGCCCTCTCGAAAAAGCCCGAGCGGGGGGAGACGCCCGTGGCAACATGTTTTTCGATTCCGAAGAGCTCGGCCTCCAGGAGGTCCCTCTGGATGGCGGCGCAATTTACCTCGACCAGCGGCTTGTCCCGCCGCGGGCTGAGTTCATGCAGAAGCCCGGCAATCAGCTCCTTACCCGTGCCGCTGTCACCCGTGATCAGGACGCTTATGTCGCTCCTGGCCGCCTTGTCGACCTGCCTGAAGACCTCCTGCATCTTTTTTCCGGGGCCTATGATGCTGTCGAAATTGTATCGCTCTCCGGCCCGGGCCCTCAGGTCGGAGACGTCCTCATAAAGCCGGCCCACGAACCTCGCATTGGATATTGCCAGGGCCACCTGGTTGGAGAACGCCTCCACAAATGCCCTCTCAAGATCCGAGAAACCGGCGGGAACGCCCCGGCTGTCCAGATAGATCACGCCCAGGAGGTCGTCTCCCATCTTCAGGGGGATGCACATCACCGACATTATATTGTGCATCCTGACGCTTCGGCTGTCCTTGAACCTGGGGTCCTGGGTGGCATCGCTCGCGACGACGGGAAGGCCTGTGGATCTTACGGAGTCCACGATCGAACGGCTTATGGCTATGACCTCGTCCAGGGATTCCCGGTCCATCTCGCGCTCTATGAACGTGGTCAACTCGCCCGTGGCCTCATCGGAGAGAATCAGGACACCACGCTCCGCGCCAAGATATTCCAGGGCCAGGTCCATCGCCAGATGGAGCACCGTGGTGAGATCACGGCTGGAGTTCAGGACCTGGGATATCCTGCTCAAGGAACCCACGGCTCTTATCTCGTGTTCGCCCGTCGGAATCTTGCTCATCTCTTTCCCCGCCTTTTCTCTGAGATCATCTATGCCGAGTGCATCAAACACTCTTTCCGCCTCACGCAGGTAGTGCCTGGCCTGGATCAGGCTCCCCCGCCTGACGGCCACCTCTCCGCCCAGGAGAATGGCCAGTGCGCTGTCATACCTTGCACCCACCGCGCGAAAAATCTCGAGCGACCTGCGCAGGTACCTGTTGAATGATTCAAAGTCACGCGCCAGACAGTAAGCATTAGCCAGCGATCGGAGCACGCGGCCCATATGTAGCGACCGCGGCAGGCACTCAAGCCCCTCCCGCGCGGACACCAGGGCCGCTATCCCGGAATCCATATCGCCGAGTTCGCAGAGAGCCTCACCAAGCAGACGCCTGGCTTCATTTGCAAGCAGGAGTGAGGAGCCGAATGTGAGGGAGGCCGCGGCCAGCCGCGCCTGCTCGACCGCTTCACGCGCTCGCCCGGCCCTCAGGAGGATCGCGCTTTTCGCGAGGATCGCCTGCCCCTGACCTTCGGAATCCCCTGCTTCTCTCGCAAGATCCAGACTCTCGTCGGCAAGGCCTTCGGCCGCTCCGGTATCCCCGGCCATCGACCGGGCCAGGGCCTGATAGCGCTTTATCATGGCCCTGTGGAAAGCACCGATATCGCGCGGCCCATCTTGATGGGAAGCCGCAAGAGTCGCTTCGAGCTCATCCTCCGCGGCCTTCCAGTTGCCATGCTCGAGATCGATGGCACACAGCAGTATGGTGGCATTGAGCACGCCGGTCGCCTTGCCGAGCATTCGATTGGTCTTGAGGGCCTCACTCACTATCTCAGTTGCCAGGCCCAGATTTCCCCGGTCAAGCAGAAGAAGGCCGTAGTTCTGCTGGCATGTCGCCCTTTCCGACACCCACCAGGTCTGTTCGAGAACCCTGAGTGACTCCACAAAGCACTCATCCGCCTTCTCGAAGTCCATCTGCTTCCTGAGGCACAGGCCCTGGTTCATGAGGCAGACAGCCGCGCCTCTCGCATAACCGGCCCTTTCGAAATCCTTCCTCGCGCTCTCCCATATCCGTGCGGCACTCTTGTAGTTACCCGCCCGCATCTCCACCAGGCCTATTCGGTTGCGGGCCGTTCCCGTTTCCCGCGCCATTCCCTTGGCCTCAAAGAGACGCGCCGCCTGCCTGAGCATGACGAGCCCGTCTTCCCGCTTCGAGTGCATCGTTAATGCATAGCCGAGGTCGGAGAGGACATGCGCCGTCTCGATCTCATCCGACCTCTCGGCGGCGCCGTCCCGGCACCGGGCGAGAATCTCCACGGCTTCGCCCAGTCTCCTTTCCAGCACCTTCACCCATCCCAGCTTTCTCAGGGCCGTGGGTCTCATTGCGGCGGCCCTTTTCAGGACGGACTCGGCACCGGCGAAGTCTCCCATGGAGAGCTTAAGATCGGCGATCTTCTCTTCCGTTGCCGCGATGAGTCCGGGGTCCACATCGGAACCCGCCCCGCACTCCAGCGCCCTGCCATATGCAAGCAGCGCATCCCGGGCGGAGAACCTGGACAGATAGTCGCCCGCTCCGGCAAGATACGGGAACGCAGCGCCGGGTTCACCGCCTTCAAGGTGGAGCAGGCCAAGCCTGTAATAGTCGGATATGTGCCTGGCCGAGCTCTCAAGCGCGGCCGCAATCCGCCGGCTGAGGGTCTCAGCTTCACCGGGAGGCGTGAGCCCGCGGACAAGGTCCAGAATGCCGGCGCCCCCTAAATGGATCGTTCCGGTCTGATCTCTCTTCACCAGGTTCCGGTGCAGGAGCTCGTCTATGCCGGTCTCAAGCGTGTCAGCATCAACCGTGCCGGGCTCAGCCGTGTCGGCATCAAGCGTACCGGTCTCAAGCGTCTCGGCATCAAGCGTGCCGGGCTCAGCCGTTGATGGAAGCACTCTTGAGAGCACCGTGGTTTCGATCCATCCGCCGCCGGCACCAATCACCTTGAGCACACTCATCGCAGAATCACTCAGGCCCTTCAGGCGCGGCCTGGCCGCCTCCCCGACCGACGCGGGCACCTCGACCGCCCCATCCCAGGTCACCCTGAGGGTGTCACCGTCGGCCTCTACAGCGAGGCTTCCCGTGCTCCACATATGGGAAAGCGCTGCATGAAGTGATCCGGGCCTTCCTTCGGTTGCACGATAGAGTTCCTCGGACAGGCCCGGAGGCAGGGCCGGCTGCCCGAGGTAGTCCTCAACCAGGCGCTCCACACCGTCGCGGCCAAGAGGCATCACCTCCACGTGCTCCAGGCTCTCTTCCGGGACGGGCTCGGTGTTCGCCTGACCGGCATCCTGATAACCGATGACCATCTTCAGCCTGTCACTCGATTTCACCAGGGCTCCGAGAACTTTTAGCTCGATGGGCTCAAGAACCTCTCCCCTGTCTATCAGTATCATGTGGGCACCGTCTCCGGAGAGCCGGGACTCAAACACCTGGAGGAGATCATCAAGCCTGGCGGATGGGTCGGGACTGGGCGCCGAGCGAGCCGGAGGACCGAACTCCGGGACCCCCTCTTCCAAGCCCAGGACCTCGGAAACTATCTGAGCGATGCCCGGCATGTCCTGGGCAAGCGATATGGAATGCACGTTCAGGCCACCCAGCATGGCAATCGCGCCCGCCTCACGGATCAGGCGGCTTATGCCCGAGCCGCGCTCGCCCGAGAGCAGCAGGCCTCCGCCATCGGAGGATGAGACGAGCCGGCCTATGGCTTCGATCTGAGCATCGCGTTCGACAAGCGGGGTAGATCCGGGCGGCAGAACACTCTGCACGAAAACGCCCGGAATTGCCAGGGCGCTTTCAAGCGCCAGGCCCGCGTGAGACGCGTCCCGGTATCTCAGGACCGGTTCTTTCTTGAGCAGCATCCCGATGAAAACGTCCCAGCCCGGATCGATTCCCTTCCCACCCTTCTCTTCCACCAACCGGCCGGGTGGCACCGGTGCATGCTCCAGCTGCCGGGTCAGGATTTCCTCACGGGAACCGCCGGCAAATGGCGATGTCCCCGTAAGCACTTCATAGAGCGTGACTCCCAGGGAGTAAAGATCGGCCCTGCCGTCCGCGGGCGCGTCCCGGATAATCTCCGGAGCCATGTACTCCGGGGTTCCGAAGATGGCAGGCAGCCGGCTCCCCTGGCCGGGGGCGAAGCCCACGTCCACAAGCCTTATGTCCACATCACCTGTTGTCCGGCAAATGAGAATGCTGCCGGGTTTGATGTCACCGTGGGTCCGGCCCAGGCTGTGAAGATATCTGAGGGCGTCCAGAACCTTCGCCGTGATCTGGGGTAGATCGGCCACGCCGTTCTCGCGGACATATGTTCTCAGATCGGGACCGGCAACCAGCTCGGTGGCCATCATCGCGGCATCCGCAGTGTCAGTGCTCCCCGCGCCATCTGACCGTCCGATGCCAAAGTCGTACGCTCGTACGATCCTTCTGTGATCCAGCCCTGAGAGTAATTCAAATTGCTGGCGCAGGAGCTGACCGGCCTCTTCGGTATCGGCAAGCTTCACAGCATATGTGTTTCCCTTGCTGTCCCTGGCCTCGCAAACCCGGCCGAAGGTCCCCCTGCCGATTTCCTTGCCGAGTGAATATCTCATGTGGCTCCCGCCTTTGCCAATCAGCATACACCATCCACGCGGTTTAGGAAAGCCCCTAGCCGGAGCGTTGAGGCCCCTGCCCGGGCGCCATGCGGCCAGGGCCCGGCTCCAGGTGCGGCCGGGATCCGGACCCGGGAAGGGAACCCCGACCCGTTTTCCGGGTTGACACAAGAAGAAGCGGGCCTATTCTCAAGAAAAGCACCTGATCGAATCACCTACAGGGAAAGATACCCCTCAGGGGCAAAATACCCCGGGAAGGATAGACAATGTACAATTCCAGGCTGGTTTTGGGACAAATCCTTATGATCGTGGCTCTTCTGGCCGCTTTCGGCTGCGGTGCCGGGACCTCGGACCGGGAAGACGGCAAGGAGATCGCAGACCCGAAGGTAGCGGCAGGCGAAACGGCCCGGCAGGCCGAAGCCGACCAGGCTGCGGACGAAGCGGATAGTGCTGCGGGAGAGTCGCCGGCCATTCGGCCGGGAGACGGTCCCGGCACCTGCAAGTTTGTGGGCGACGGGCCGGACTTTGTTGGCCGGGCTACCTTTGTTCCCTTCGAGTTCTACGGCATGAACCTCCTCATACGCGGCAAGATGAATGGAAGGAAGGTCAAGCTGCTGATAGACAATGGCAGGTTGTGGGACCAGGTGTGGTTCTATGACGGTGAAGTCGATTCGCTCGGCATTCGCTACCTGAAGGGCGGCGAGGACGGGAGAGTGGTCGGCACCGGTGAGGACGGCGGGTCCGACATACTTGAAGGAGATCCCGTGGACATCTATCTTCCGGGCGTCCAGTTCTTTGATCAGCCGGTTCTCATCTCTCCTCCCGAAGCGGGTTTCGGCCGACTATTCCCGGGCATTGCCGGCCAGGTTAGTTCGATGCTCTTCAAGCATTTCGTGGTCACATTCGATTTCGACAGGAATCTTATGATACTGACGAAGCCGGAAGCGTTTGACGCGGCCGCGGCGGGTACGGCGGTGCCGAT
>JASFOL010000073.1:0-6313 GCA_050116545.1 bacterium
ACGGCCGTCACCCGGCATATGGAGCCAAAGGCATCCGTGAATCTCAGACCGGGCCAGCACTTCGGCACCCGCTATCAGATCGTGGAGATGATAGGCCAGGGCGGCATGGGGGTGGTCTATAAAGCCATAGACAAAGAGATCAACCGCATCGTTGCCCTCAAGATGATCCGGCCCGAGTTGAGCCGTGACCCCGCGATACTCGATCAGTTCAAGCGCGAGCTTATTCTCGCAAGGGAGATAAGCCATGAGCACGTGATAAGGATCCACGATATCGGTGAAGAGGGCGGGATAAGATACATCTCCATGAAATATGTGGATGGTACGAATCTCCTGGATCTCCTGAGGGCCACGGGGAGACTGACCGGAGAGAGAGTGGTCTCAATAGGTGTGCAGATCTGCTCAGCTCTGGCTGCGGCTCACCGCAAGGGGGTGATCCACCGGGATCTCAAACCCCAGAACATCATGATAGACCGTGATGGAAATGTCCAGGTGATGGACTTCGGCATCGCCCGATCCCTGGAGTCGGCCGAGACCTCAGCCAACGGCGGAATCACCGGAACACCCAGTTACATGTCCCCGGAGCAGGCGCAAGGACAGGCGGGCGACGCCCGTTCGGACATATACGCTCTCGGTTGCATACTTTACGAGATGCTGACGGGCAGGAAGGTGTTTGAATCAGGGACTGTCGAGGGCCTGATTGCCCTGCATATGAGCGAGTCCCCCACTCCACCGTCCACCCTGAATCCCGCCGTCACCCCCGTCCTTGACAGTCTCATCCTCAAAGCCCTCGAGAAGGAGCCGGACAGGCGCTTTCAGACCGCCGAAGAGCTCTGTGCCGTCCTTGAGAGTGTGCCCGCGCCGGATATGGCACCACCCGATCGGATACCCTCGATTCGTACTCCGGCCGAGAGCACACCGGCGGTCGATTCGCCGGCAAAACAAGCCGGAGCCGGCCATATGCCTGCGCAGTCTGGCGGCGCCCCGGCGGCACCCTCGCAAGGCGAGAAGCAAACCTCGATTGCGGTGCTTCCCTTCAGGGACATGAGTCCCGAGAAGGACCAGGAGTATTTCTGTGACGGCATGGCCGAGGAGATAATGAACGCCCTGGTCCGGATCGAGGGCCTGAGGGTTGCGGCCCTGACATCCGCGTTTCAGTTCAAGAACCAGAGCCTGGATATCCGCAAGATAGGAGAAGAGCTGAATGTGGGGAGCGTGCTGGAAGGGAGTGTGCGGAAGGCCGGCAACAGGCTCAGGGTGACCGCCCAGCTTGTCGATGTGGCCGATGGTTATCACGTCTGGTCAGACCGCTATGACCGGGACCTGGAGGATGTTTTCGCAATCCAGGATGAGATCTCCGAGGCCATCGTGAAGGCCCTGGAGCCGCGACTGCTGGAGAAGAAGTGCAAACCCGCGCCCAGGCGGGAGGTCAACCTCGAGGCTTATACTCTTTACCTCAAGGGACGTTACTACTGGAACAAGCGCATGCCCGCAGACATCCAGAAGGCGAAGGACTTCTTCAACCGGGCAATCGAGATCGATCCGGGATATGCCCTGGCATACGCCGGACTTGCCGACTGCTACCTGGTAGAAGCCGGCTCAAGCTCGCGGGATGAACTGGCCGGCGCCCTGGCCGCCGCCAGGAAGGCCATCGAACTCGACCCGACGCTGGCCGAGCCCCATACCAGCATCGCCTGGGTGCTTGCCAATACCGACTTCGACTGGGAAGAAGCCTTCAGGGAGATGGAGAGGTCGATAGAACTCAATCCCAATTACGCCACTGCTCATCACTGGTATGCCCTGGGCCTCGGGGTCATGGGCCGCTACGACGAGGCATTCAGGGAGATAGAGCTGGCCATGCAGCTGGACCCCCTCTCTCCCATAATCAAGGTGGGCGCGGCCTGGTTATACTACGGCGCCCGGCTGTATGAACGGGCCATGGAAGAAGCCAGGGGAGCACTGGAGCTTGATCCGGACTTCATGCCCGCACACGCGATGATGGCGTATGGCCATTTGACTGAGGGCAGGAATGACGAAGCGATAGCCGAGATGAGCAATGTCTACACTGCTCTCGGAGGCAAGGAGATTGGGGAGCGGATCCAGAGGGCCTACAGGGAATCTGGCCTTGAGGCGGCCCTCCGGGAGGAAGTCAAGTACCTGAAGTCGGAGGCATTCCAGCACGGTTGGGGCGATTCCCAGGTGGCGGAGACTCTTGTCAGACTCGGTGATCACGACGAGGCCCTGGACCGCCTGGAAAAGGCCTATGAAAACAGGGAGCAGGAAATCGCGATGGTGATGACCACTCCGCAGTTCGATCCAATCCGCGGGCATCCGCGATTCAAGGCCCTGCTCAAGAAGATGAATATCCCTGACAGTCAGGCCGGCGATTCATCGGCTTGACCCCGTATGTCATCTTTGTGATAGAATCATCCCATGATAGCCCCCAGAAGAACCCGGCGCCTCAACACGGCAGTCCTGGCAGCCGCCTTCGTCCTGGTTCCCCCGGTGATATTCTGGCTCTCGGCTCTCCTTTATCTGATATCGGGCAGCCGTCATCCCCTCATGAAGCTCTTCGCGAACATGGAGGCAAGTCCCAAAGGGGTGGTGCTGCTCGCCACCATAGTGCTGGGCTGTCCTCTCTTTGCGCTTCCGCTGGCGGCTATCGGAAGATGGTTGGCATCGGTCAATCATCAGCGCGGAGAGATGCTTGCGGTCGTGATCATGCTCTTGAGCACCGCGCTTGCGGTGCTGGGACTGGTGCTTCCCCTGGTTCTGGACTGACGCGGCAGACCGGGATCAGAGTTCGGGTCGGGCGGCAAACCTGCGGCCGGGCCAGGATCATTCTCGCAGGGTTCAGGCTGCCGGCTGACGAGTCGCCCAGAGCACCCAGGTGACCAGGGTGTATTGCTCGGACTTAAGCTTGACGCCCATGTCCCTGAAAACCGGCAGGAGCTCATCGATCCTCGCGAAATACTCGTCCTCCATCCAGTCATGGGCGCGGACGATCGCCTTCTCATCCCTCTCGTTCTGGAAGATCAAATCGCCGATCACCCAGGTCCCGCCGGGCTTCAGAACCCGCATCATCTCCCGTACGCATTCGGGTTTCTTGTCCGGATGAACGTGATGGAAAGCATAGGTGCTCACCACAGCATCGAATGATTCGTCATCGTACGGGATCTCGAGAAAGGGATCCTCAACTCGCCTGAGCTCGATCCCGGGCCGTCCCTCCAGCTTGACCCGCGCCTTGTCGAGCATCTTCTGGGAGGGGTCAAGCCCGACAATCCGGGCTCCGCGATCAAGCAGGCGCCCGGCCAGGTTCCCGGTTCCGGTTCCGATGTCCAGGACGCGCTTTCCGCGGGCCGCCCCGGAGAGCGACAGAACCCGCTCGAGGATGGTTTCATACCTGAAGTAGACCGGATCGTCGGATGTTACCCAGCCGTCATAATTATCGGCCCACTGATCGAAGTCCCAGGTTTTCTCTTTTTGCTCAAACATGGATGTCCGGGTACGTCCCGCCTGCCGGGCTGCCGTAAAAGGCCTCCCGGCCCGGTTCCAGATGATATCGTCCGTACCGTCTCTACTGAGGAGAGCCCATGTCGGGAGCGTCCGCCTCAGGAGCGTTCTTGTACTCTATGTCCGCTTCGGCGCGAAGTTGCTCGGTGTAGTTCTTAAGGGCATCCTGCTTGCCCCTGCTCTCGAGGAAGCCTCTGATGTTCTCTTTTGCTTCATCGAACGGGATGGTGCGGGCATCTTCGTGGTCGACCACCTTGATGATGTGGAAACCGAACCTGGTCTCGACCACATCGCTGATCTCTCCGACACCGAGGGCGAAAGCCGCATCCTCGAAGGGCTTCACCATCCTGCCCCTCTCGAAGAAGCCCAGGTCTCCCCCGCGGGACGCGCTGGGACAGGTCGAATACTGGGACGCGAGTTCCTCGAAGTTCCCGCCCTGCTTAAGCTCGGCGAGCACACGTTCGGCTTCAGCCTTCTTCTCCGCCCTGGCCTCGGGCGTAGCACCATCCTCGAGCCCGAATAGAATATGGCTTGCCTTGATCCGCTCGGGCTGCTTGAACTGGTCGGGATTGCTGTCATAGTACTCCCGGATCTGGGCATCGGTGACTTCCGTGCTCCCGGACTGCTTGGCCAGCAGCTTCTCGACCTCGATCGCGGTCCTCATTTCGCCGGTGAGCGACTCCCTGGTCATTCCCATCATGGCAAGCCGTTCGTCCATCTCTTCATCGGAACCGAACTGCGATGCGATCTGAGCCATCCTCTCATCGATCTCTGCCTGGGTGGCTTCGATCCCTTCCTTATTGATGGCTTCCTCAAGAAGCACCCGGTTGATGGCATTGTCCATGGCCTGCTGCTTGAGCATGCCCTTCATGGACTCAAGCTGCTGCGGCGATATCTGTCCGCCCATCTGCTTCACCATTCTGTCTATTTCCTGATCTATCTGACCATTGGTGATCTCCGTACCATCAACCACGACCGCGACCGTGGGGTCACCGGGAGCGGCCTGGGATCCCGACCCGGCTCCACCCTGCTGGGCTCCCGCCTGCTCGCCGCCTTCCTCCTTGGCGCACCCGGCCACCAACAGAACCAGAATGCCTATCAAGACCAGACTGAACCTGAGTATCCTCATTCCCATTCCTCCTGACTTTTCCTCATAACAAAAAACGCCAGTTAGCCGGACTGGCTTCGTCGATATCCCGTCACCCCGCCCCGGTATCCGGCGGGGTTTTCTGACTGCATTAATCTATCACAATGGCCGGCCTAAGTCCAGCCGGCAGGTCAAGCGAGGCTGCCGCGATGACTTCGGGCCCGCGGCCCTGTTCCTGCCCGGCCCTTAGCCCCCGTAGAGGCCTTCCAGCCGCTCTATCTCGGCCGCCAGGTCCTCCACAAAGGTGTCGGATTCAGTATCCAGCGATACGCCTCCAAGGGCATCCACCTGGCCCTTGGCCAGCAGGAACTCACCGAGGCCATAATAGCTCTGCGCCATTATCAACCTGAGGTCACGCCAATCGAAATTCTCATCATGGCTGAACTCAAAATCGGAATCCTGGGTCAGCGCGGTGCCGGCGAAGGCCACGGCGCTGTCGAAGTGAGCAGGCTCGGCATCATAGTCCCTGTAAACCGGGGCGCATCCCGCATAGCCCTCGGTCAGGCTCGGGGCCGTGCTGACACACATCCCGAAGTTCTCAAGAGAATTGGCCAGGGAATCCAGCTTTGCGTGGGACCAGCCCAGGCCATTGAAAGCGTCCGCATAGTCGGCGTCCAGCCCGAGCGCTCGCTCGAACTTGCCGATCGCCTGCTCATATTCGCCCTGCTCAAAGAGGGCCCAACCGGATGCTGTCAGCGATTGGGCTGTATCAGTCGGTCCACCGCCACCATCACCACCACACCCCAGAACCATCACAATGGAACAGAGGCATGCCATGCTTATGAGTCTTCTCACAGTCCCACCTCCTAACGCAGATGGACCATCTTCTTTGTAATGGTCTTCTGATCGAATCTTACCCTATAGAAATATACTCCACTGGCCACCTGGCCGCCATTGGCATCTGTTCCGTCCCAGACGACGTCATGCCGTCCCGGTATCATCATGCCGCTCTCCAGCTGGCTGACCAGCCTGCCATCTATAGTGATCACATCGGCATAGACACGGCCCGCTCTGGGAATCTCGTATGAAATCACGGTGGAGCCGGCGAACGGATTAGGCGCATTCTGGAGCACCACAAGATCTCCCCGTCCGTAAACGGGCGTGTGGATGTCCGGGCTCCGGAGCAGGCCATAGGTGCCGAATTCATTCACATAGGCCAGGATCAGGCCCCGTTCGGGGTCCAGGTATGAGGGAACCGGCGTGGCCACGCCCGATTCGACTCTGGCCACGGCCAGATGCTCGGCATCCCCGGCTTCCACATCACAGGCGAGCGCCAGTTCGACGAAACCGTCGAGTGAAATCCCCGGAGGTGAAACCGTGTAAGAGCGGGCGACACCCTGACCATCCAGGTTGTCCTCCCCGGCGTCCTCTCCCATGATCAGGACATAGGAATCCATCTTGACCGCGCCCGGCGGCACGCTGACGGAGAAGAGCCCGTCGACGCTGCGGGCGACGCCGCCATCAGAGCGAAGCACCAGGGTCGAGGAGAACGAACGGCTGACCTCACTCCAGTTGAGTTTCACGTCGCGGGCCCTGGCGTAAACCGTCAGGTTCCCGGTCTGGTAGAGATCATAGTCGCCCATCCATACATTCTCGGTCGCATCGGCAAGATCCATGTCGACGCCGCTCCCGCCCACCGTGCAGTGGACGCTTGAG
>JASFOL010000074.1:0-6277 GCA_050116545.1 bacterium
CCGGCGGCCGGGCTTTTGAGGGGTCAAGATCCGGCCAAGTTGGTGTTCCAGCTTCTCAATAAACACCTCAGTGCCCACAGGTAGTCCCTTGCGGGTACTCTGACGAATCTTCTTCTCCCAGAGAGTGTCGGGAGTTTGCATGTAATCTTTCCATCCTGATTGTTTGGCAATCGATGCCGAGTCGCAAACCTCTATCGGAGACCTGCCTTCTCGGGCGTGTGCTGCCGCACTTGACCATTTGTAGTCCCAGGGATCCTTCACGAGACCAGCCCGGACAGGGTTTCTTTCTACATAGCGGATAGCACGCCGAAGATGGGCATCATCCATTGGACAGGACCAGTAGCGCGCCTGCCACAAGTGACCTTTTCTTCGCCGGGTATCGTTGAAGTAGGTGGCATATCTGGTGTTCACCGAATGGAAGACCTGGGCCAGCGCCGATTTCGTGGGAGGAACAGCAATGATGTGAACATGGTTGCCCATAAGGCAGAAAGCAAGCAACGATATCCCGCATTTCTTGGAGTACCTGTTCATCAGCCTGCAGTATGTCCGGTAATCATTATCTTGCTGAAAAACAGGCTGCTGGAGATTCCCTCGTTGGGTCACATGATGCGGAGTGTCCGGAATTACGATCCTGGGCTGTCGCGACATGGCTGGTCCCCCTTGGCGAGGCATTCCTGGGGGATCTCTTGTAGGTGGGGCGGAGGTCTAATACCACTCTGCGCGGAGTATACATCGATAATCTTGAACGGTCAATTGGAGTTGAGGAGATCGAGCACTCGATTCAAGAGAATGGATGTCGACCGAAGGAAATAGGTGCCTGTCACCTATTTTGGTGCCTATTTTCGGTGGGACTGGATGAAGAGGAGCAGGCCGCCCGGGTCATTGGTGCCTATGATATAGCGCCTACCGTTTTTCATGGTGATCTTAACCGCGTCAAAGCCCGAGACATTGAAGAGCAGGCCCTGAGTTGTGTAGTGGATTCCCCAGCCATCCCACCATTTGGTCCTGTGCGGTTGCGCGGTCATGATCTCGGCGAGCTTGAACTTCTTTCTGACCAGGCCCACGCCGAACTTGAGCTCCAGCGTTTCCGCCGTGCCGGTCACGGTCAGGCTGTAGAAGAGATAGGTGAGGATCAGCAGGAAGAAGAAGAGGAATCCCGCAATCAGCACTCCCTTCGCCAGAGCAAGGTACAGGCAAAACAGAGCGACGGCCTCCACCGGGACGATAATAGACCAGCCCATCTGGGTATTGCGGTAAAGAACCTGCATCTCTCACCTCGCTTGCTTGAGCGCACCTTGCAGCTGCCGTACAAGGCCGGGCCCTTGAGGCCGCCGTCCGCAACCAGTGCCTCCAGTATAGCCCGGACCCTTAAGGCTCCGGCCGTAACCACCGCCTCAGATATAGCCCAGGCCCTTCAGCCGGTCTATCACTTCTTCACCCTGGTCCTCCTCCGAGGCCTCGACCTCACCGCGTTCGAAGAAGCGCCTGTCCTGCGGCTTTCTCTTCCGGACGAACTCATCGGTGAAGGCATCCTTCATTATCTTGCCATCGAAGTTCTCGCTCAGGGGCAGGTCCTGGATGAAGAGTATCGTCGGAAGAATGTCCTCTATGTCCGCCACGATCGTCTTGCCCCGGACAATGCCGTCACCGGCCAGAAGGACCACGCCGTCCTGGCGGTGATCGCCCTGTCTCCAGGAATAGCCCTTGTCGAGAAAGACCGACGATGCGGTTATGGCATAGTAAGTGGTGTAAAAGTGATCGTCCTTGAACTCGAAGAAAAGATCCGGAGACTCGTCGGGACAGGCGCTCCCGTAGAGCTCTTCGGCGGTGTAAACGCCCTTCATTATCCTCTGGCCGCTCTCATCGGTCATGGCGAGCATCTTCCGCCTGATCTCCTCCCGGAGGGCCTCGAACTCCTCGCCCGGCTCCACTATGCCGAACTGGTCCCTGCCCTTGACATTGATCCTTATCCCCGCCGTCGAGTAAACATAGGCCCTGGTCTTCTTCCAGGAGACATTCGATGTGCCGACATAGATCAGCTTCTTGGCCACCGTCTTGCCGGAGCGCTCCAGGAAGCGGAGCAGCAGCTTGCTGAGTCTCAGGGTCTTCAGGATCCTCTTGATGATCAGGCCGGGACTGAGCTCGGTGTCCATCTCGGTGTAGTAGCCGTTCTGCTTGAGCCAGACCGCAGGATAGAAGTTGCCCTTATAGTCGCCGAAGCCGTGATCGGAGCAAATCAGGAGGAGAGCTTCACTCCTCACCCGGTCATAGATTTTCCCGATCACCCCGTCCAGGTAGGCCAGATGCTCCTCTATGCGTTTCAGCGTCAGCGAGTCCGGTCCGTCCTTCCAGATATGTTCCCAGAGATAGTGCTGGATCCTGTCCATGCTGACGAAGTTGATCTGGAAGAGGTCCCACTCCTTGCTGTCCAGCAGGTAGTGGACCGCCTTTTCTCTCTCCTCGGTCACCTGGCGAAGATCTTCGAAGAAGCGCCTGGCCCCGTCGGCGAGATACATGTTCAACCTGTCGTCAAGTTCAGCACCCTCCTCCCGGGCCACGGTGATGTCTATTTTGTAGTCGATTCCCCGGGCGGAGAGTTCGTCGATCAGGCCGCTCGGATAGAAATAGGTGCTCTCGCGCGAAGGGGTCATCAGGCCGGTGATCACTATGCCGTCGTCGGGACTGGGCGGATAGCTCATCGGCATATTGAGCGAGATTATCTTCCTGCCCAGCTGGTGGTATATGTCAAATATGGTGGGGACCTTGATCTTGCTCCTGTTGGCAAGGAGCCCGATTATCATTCCTTCGCGGTTCTCCATCACATTGTATCCGAAGATGCCATGCTTGGAGGGCCTGACGCCTGTGAGCATGCTGGACCAGGCGACCGGGGTAAGGTAGGGGATGGTGGAATTGAGGACGCCCCGGGTGCCCTCGCGGACAAGCCTCTCCATATTGGGCATCAGTCCCCGGGCAATCATCTTATCGATCACTTTCCAGGTGGCACCGTCTATTCCTAAGAGAAATACTCTGGGTGCGCTCATCTCTTCCGCCTATTTCCTCCGTCTCAGGATCTCAAGGAGAACTTCCTTTTCCTCTCTGAGTCCGAAAAGGAATAGTAACACAACATACAAGATAAGAAAAGCTGCACACAGCACCAGGGTGCGGGCCACGTCCTCCCATCCCAGATGTATCCTCAACAGGTAGAAGAGCACCAGGGCTATGGTCCCCGAGAGCAGCGGTTTGTAAATGTCCCGCCTGAAAGGAGTGAAGCCGTAGAGCACCTTGACTTCAAGCACTCTGGCCACGTTCAGGAGACCCAGGGCGATCGTGGTGGCAAGGGCGGCCCCGGCTATCCCGTACCTGGGTATGAGAAGGATATTGAGGGCTATGTTGAGCCCGGCGAGTCCGATGGAATTGACCATGTTTAGTTTCTGTCTTCCGGTCATCGAGAGCATGAAGCCGGCCGGGCCGACGGCGGCATTGACTATCTGGCCTACGGCGAGGAGGCGAAGCGTAGCCGCCGCATTGACGAAGTCCGATCCGAAGACCCTGAGCAGCGATGGAGCGAAGAGCATGATAATGAGAAACACCGGATATCCCAGGCTGAGCACCCACTTGGACACGGTCTTGAAGGTGTTCTCAAGTTCGTCCAGATTGCCCTTTTCCCAGAGCTCGGATATCACCGGCGCGAAGATCTTGCCGAAAGAGATCAGGCTCAATGATATGAAAGGCGACAGCATTATGGCCGCGCCAAATAAGCCGGTGCTGGTCGAGTCCTTGAAGAAGCCGACCAGGATGGTATTGGATCTCGATATGGTGACATTCATGAAGCGGGCCAGCACAAGGGGTACCGAATAGAAGAAGAGCTCGCGAGTCACCAATTTCGGGCGTGTATTCCGGAAGTCGAAGGGAGAGATCTTCCGGCCGAAATAGTAGGCCATGACCGCCGCCAGCAAGAAGGAGATGATGCTTCCGAACATCACTGCGAAGAGCTTGAGACCCAACATGAATAGGCCCAGTATCACGACGAGCCGGATCATGGGCCGGGCGATCAGCTCCACCAGCGCGCTGTACTTGAGTGTCTTCAGGCCCTGCGTATAGCCATTGGCGATCATCATCAGGGCGAAGAAGGGCAGGGCCAGGAAGTGGACCCTGAGGACCAGGTCTATGCCCTCGACATTGCCGAAGGCCCGGCGGCCGAGAAAAGGTGCCAGAATGATGACCGCCAGGACTATCACCGCCGCGAGTGCGGACGTGATTGCCATGCCGCTCAGGAGCGTGCCCTTGACCGAGCCCGGATCGCGCCTGGCATTGTACTTCGAGGTCAGTTTTATAACGCCCGTATTGAGGCCGAAAACCGCGAAGACGCCCATGACATCGAATATGCTCTTCGAGAGCGAATACTTGCCGAAGAGCTCGGCCCCTATGGTCCTGGTGATGATCACGCTGGACGCGAACATGATCAGGATATTGAAGGCTGTGCCGACGCCGTCTATTCCGGCGTTCTTGACTATGAGACCCATATGGGACTGCTTCGGTCCGGGCTTTCCTGTCTCGCCGCCTGGCCTCCCCGGACCTGGCTGTCCTCTTATGTCAGACTGACCGGTCATGCCTGTCCCCTCAGGAGTTCGGTGTAGACCCGTTCGGTCTCGCTCACCATTCGCTCGAGGGTTAGATTGGCGAGGAAGAACCTGAGTCCGCGCTCACCCATGGACTTCCTCAGGCTTGCATCCCTCAAGAGGATCAGCAGCTTCTCCGCCATCGCCTCCGCATCGCCGGCGGGGCAGAGAAGACCAGTGACACCCTCATCGACCAGCTCCGAGTTGCCGCCTATGTCGGTGGCAACCACGGGTTTGCCGAGGCCCATGTATTCTGAAATGCTGTTGGAGAGTCCCTCGCCGTATTCAGGATGCGAAGCCAGCACTCCGACGTCGAAGTGGCTCACTATGTCGAGCACGTCCCGGCGGTGGCCGAGAAAGAGGGTCCTCTCCTGGATGCCCATCGATTGCGCCATCGCCTCATAGTCGGCCCGCTTGTCCCCGTCTCCGAGAATCACGGCATGGCTGCCGGGTATCTCCGGAAACACCGAGGCCAGCGCCTTGAGGAATGTCGGGTAGTCCTTGAGATAGCTGAGATTGGCCACATGGCCGATCAGCAGCCCCCCGGGCGGAAGACCAAGCTCTGCCCGGGTCCTGGCCTGCCGGTTCTCAAAATCCGCCAGGTCATATCCATTGTATATGATCTCGGTTTTGCCCCTTCCCGGGAAGCGCCGGAAGTAGTAATCGGCTCCGGCCCTGGAATTGGAGATTATCCGATCGGAGATCAGGAAGGCGAAGCGCTCGCTTATGTCGCTGGGGCGACGCCGTGGCCCGGCTATTCTGATTGTGGCGATCACCCGTGATCCCGCAAGCTTGCCGGCCGTCGATCCGTAGAAACCGGGAAGGCCGAGATAGGCATGGACTATGTGGATAGAGTTGTCTCTTATGAAGCTCCTTATCCTCAAGATCACGCTCAGGTCCCATCGCCACTTGCGGGCCACGTGGCTGACGGGCACGCCGAGCTCGGACGCCCGCCGGGCGACCGGGCCGCCCTCCTCCAGGCAAATGAGATACGGAGAGAAGCGCTTCCTGTCCATTCCCCTGAAGAGCTCAAGGAGCTGGCGCTCCGCGCCTCCGATCAGGCCCGTGTCATGGGCAACGAAGAGTATATTCGCCGGCGCGGTTTCAGACATAAGTCCTCATGAGATTTCCCCGGGGATGCGCCCCGGATGCCAATGCGTCTCTCTGGCGATCAATCAGGGCACATCATAATTTATCGACATTGCAGTTTCTATATTTTAATGGACTGCCACTTCCCGCTCCGGAAGCGGAAGAAGAAGCTGAGTCCCAGGGCGGTTATATAGAGGGTGGCGCCGACCCAGGCCCCCACGGCCCCGCCTTTGAATACGAATCCCCCGAGATATGCCAGGGGCAGGAACAGGAACCAGGCGTACCCTATGCCGATGAACATGGCCCAGCGCGTGTCGCCGGCGCCGCGCAGGCATCCATTGCTGACAATGCCCAGCCCGTCTGAGAGCTGGAAGATCGCGGCCAGCCTCACTATGCTGCTGCCGAGCCTCACGACTTCAGGGTCGGAATTGATCAGGGCCACGAGCTCATCCGGAAAGACCATGAATACGGTCCCGATGAAGAGGGTGTACAGAAAGCCCATCTTCAGGGAGGAATGGCCGCTCCTTATCGCCTTGGGCAGTTCATCCGATCCGATGTACTGGCCCACC
>JASFOL010000075.1:0-6276 GCA_050116545.1 bacterium
GCTACTCACGCTTCTGAGCAATGTCTATGCCCCGCTTCAGGGTGTGCTTGGATTCGGTGTCGTATTTTTCTTCCTCGGCTTCACACTAAGCGGAATCCAGTTGGGCTATGCGAACTATATGCTTGATGTCTCACCTGAAGCCGAGAGGCCGACCTATTTGGGCTTTATGAATACCTTCATTGCCCCGGTGCTGCTTCTATCCTCAGTCGGGGGCTTTGTTATCGAAAGAACCTCCTATGAGGTCTTGTTCATTGGGGTCATTGCTGCCGGCATCATTGCGCTGATCTTCTCGGTGCAGCTAGAGGAACCACGAAGAAGCCGGGGTTGATTCCGGGCTCGACGCGCTCCAACTGTAAATTTCCTGTCACTAGCGTAGCTATCGTTGACACCTGCGTATCCCGCTGTTGCCACACGGGTTATATGAGATCGTCGCCTTGCACCGTCCCAAAACGGTTACAGCGGATCCTTCGGGCCGACCTTGGCCTGCCGATGCCCTGAGCGGCCTATGTTCAGTATTGGCATGTGGTTCCACCCGGGATGCAACCGGCTCCCAACTGTGGCACCCTGCTTGCTCTATGCACGTGTGGAGGCTCCTAGGGGGGCGAACGGGAGCCGTGCTGACCAAGGGCGGCGGCACCACTTGGTGGTGATTGTGTTGGGAAGTGCGGAAAGCCGGCTCCCGTTCAAGTTCAACCACTGTCACGGACAGACTGTGAGGAGTGTGATGATACCGGAATTCAAAGTCTTGATTTCAAATATCACGAGAGATCGGTTCACGAGGGGAATGTCATGGCTCGGGTTTTCCGTAGCTCCATTGCTGCTCCTTCTTCCTCTGATTTCCTTCGCTCAGGCTCACCTCATGAAGTTCCAATCCTTCCGTGCGTTCGACACTGGACATTCTGGCGGCGATCACATCTGCGACCTCAGAAGGGATAGCGATGGACTTGGAAGACCCGACAGGCTCGGCGATTACGTGACCGTTTCGGGATCTGTAATCGCCGAGCCATCTACTTATGAAACTAATGGATGGCTCTTCTGGATAAGACACGCCGGCTGCGGCATACTGATCTACGGCAGACGGGAATCGCTCCGGCTTGGAGACTCAATTCGTGTTGAGGGGAAGCTCCGGCTGACCGATGGCGGCTTCCCTTTCCCGGAAACAGACCTGGCTACAATGGGCGATGTGGCGATTGAAAACGCCGGCGTCAGCCTCAGCGGAGCAGCGGCCCCTCCATCACCTCTTCCAGTTACCGCGCCGATGCTGAGCCGGTGCCCTGAATGTTACGGGGGAAATTTGATAAGGGTCCCGGGGCTTACCAGGGTCGGTCACTCCGCCAACCAGGGCGACGACTCATTCGTCTGGATGCGCGGGTTTCGCGACTCCGTGCTGCTCTACTTCGATGCGGATACCGGATGCGTGCTCGAGCCGGGCGATCAGGTCCGGATCGCAGTGACCGGGATTCTCATCCGGATGAACACGCCCGGCGGCATTGCGCCGTCCCCATCATGGTGCCTTGCGCCGAGAAGTCAGGGAGACATCTTGGTTCAAGTAAGAGGGACCGCGGCTGCCGGGATGTCGTGGGGTGACGTGAAGCAGGGTTTTGCGAAACTGGGTTCTCGGAGTCAGGACTGAACGGGCGGCGCCAGGATCTCCTCAAGCACTTCCCGCAAAGTCTCGGGATCGAGTTTTCTGCGGAGATTGCCTCGAACACCAACCGATATCCCGCCGGTCTCTTCGGAGACGACAACAACCACGGCATCTGTCTCTTCGGTGAGTCCCGCAGCAGCCCTGTGCCGCATCCCGAACTGGGCAGGAAGCATCGGGTTGTCCGAGAGAGGGAGGATGCAGCCGGCCGCCACTATCTCTTCCCGCACCACAACGCATGCTCCATCATGAAGAGGTGTCTGGGGAGTGAATATCGTGGTCAGAAGCTCATATGTCACCCTGGCATTGATGCGGGTTCCCGTTTCAATATAGTTTCTGAGGCTGGCCTCTCTGGCAATCACGATCAGGGCTCCAACTTTCCTTAGCGAGAGCTCGCGGGCGGCCCGCGTTATCTCGTCCAGCACCGCCAGGTGCGCGGGCCTTACGAAGTACCTCACGAACCTGCTCTCGCCGAGCTGCGCCAGCACACGCCTCAGCTCAGGCTGGAACACAATCACGAATGCAACTACCCAGACGGTCTTCAGGCTTGAGATGATCCAGTTGAGCGCGTCCAGTCTCAACCAGTCGGCGATGAAGGAGGCCGCGATGATGATTATCAGGCCCAGGAACATCTGGGCAGCCTTGGTGCCTCTTATCAGCTGGAAGAGCTTGAAGAACAGGAATGTGACAATGATGATATCAAGGATATCGATCCACCAGCCGCTCAACCACTCCATCAGTTCTGCACCTTCCGCTCTTCGGGTCTCTCGTATGGTGTGAAGGCCTCGTGCATCCTGACCGCTCTGGATACGGCCTTGACGTCGTGCACTCTCAGGATGCGGGCCCCTTTTCTAACTCCGACTATACAGCTTGTTAGCGTAGCTTCAAGTCTATCTTGAGGCTCGAGACCAAGAGTTTTCCCGATGAATGACTTTCTCGAGGGCCCCAGCAGGATGGGCTTGCCCAGATCCGAAAGCTCATCCAGCCGGGCGATGAGTTCAAGAGACTGCTCTGCGGTCTTTGCGAATCCGATGCCTGGATCGATTATTATGTTTCCGGGCGCTATCCCGGCCGCTTCGGCGGCGGCCACCTGCCCGGCCAGCTCACGCTTCACGTCATCTACGACATCATCATAATCGGTATGGGTCTGCATGGTCTCGGGGGTTCCCCTCATGTGCATGATAACTACGGGCACTCCGTTTTCGGCGACAATACCGGCCATCGCCGGATCATACTTGAGGCCGCTCACATCATTGATCAAGTGCGCACCCAGCCGGAGCATCGCCCGGGCTACATCGGCCTTCCGGGTGTCTATGGATATCGGGACCCGGGAATCTTCAAGCAGACGCTCGACCACAGGCCTGATTCTCTCAATCTCATCGCCGGCACTCACGGGGTCAGAGCCAGGCCTGGTCGACTCGCCGCCGACATCAATTATGTCGGCGCCATCTGCGACCATCTGCCGGGCATGCCGGAGCGCTGTCTCTGTACCCGCATGCGCACCGCTATCATAGAAGGAATCCGGAGTGACATTGAGGATGCCCATAATGAAGGGACGCTGATTCAGGTCGATGGTGAACTCACCTAAACGCATTTCCATTCGCTTCGACTCCGGAGAGTTCTGACGGAGCGAAACTACCCCGTCAGAGAAGCCAGGGCAATGGCCTGCCGTGCGGGCTGCCTGAATGCGCCCCTGGCCTCGGTGGTCACGACCAGCGAGCCCGGTCTCTTGACGCCCCTGATGGTCATGCAGAGATGTTCGGCCTCGACCCTCACAAGAACTCCTGCGGGCTTAAGCTGGCTGGCTATGGCATCAGCTATCTGGGCCGTCATCCGCTCCTGGATCTGGAGCCTGGAGGACACGATGTCGACCACTCTCACAATCTTGCTCACCCCGACAATTCTTCTGGCCCTCGGCTGATAGGCCACGCCAACTTTTCCGACGAACGGTAGCAGGTGGTGCTCGCACATGGAGGCGAATCCTATCTCTTTGACCACCACCATGTCATGATCCTGATCGGCCTTCAAGGGCACGATATATTCAACAGGATCCTGCCACATTCCCGAGAGGATCTCTTCATAGAGATCGCTGACACGTCTTGGGGTTTCCTTGAGGCCCGGCCGTGATGGATCCTCACCGATCCCTTCAAGCAGAAGTTCTGTCGCCCGCTTCACCTTGGCCCGGTCGAGCCGTCGCCCCTTCTTTACGCGGCCCTCAGGCATGGCTCTCTTCTTCGGGCCCGGCAGGAACAGACTTTCCACCCTGCTTCGGCTTGTCTGCACCGGATTCGGGGCCCTGGGTGATTTTCGGTCCAGGGGCCTTGTTGGTTTTCGGTCCAGGGGCCTTGTTGGTCTTCGGTTCGGGGGCCTCGTTGGTCATCGGTGCAGGGGTCTCGTTGGTCATCGGTGCAGGGGCCTGGGGAGCGGACGCCCCGGCGCCGGCAGCGTTCTTGCCGGCCGTCTCCTCGCGAAGGGGATCCAGCTTCTCGCCTCTCAGGATCTTCTCGATGTCCTCGCGGTCCAGGATCTCACGGTCCAGCAGCGCATTGGCAACATCGTTTAGTTTCTCGACATTCTCATTGATGATGCTGTCCGCGCGCGCCCCCGCCTCGTCTACGATCCTCCTGACTTCCTTGTCGATCAGCAGAGCTGTTTGCTCACTGTAGTCGCGATGCTGGGCAATCTCCCTGCCGAGGAATATCTGCTCTTCCTTGCCTCCGAAGTTCAGGGGACCCAGGGCATCGCTCATGCCCCACTCGCATACCATCTTTCTGGCAATTGCGGTTGCCTTCTCGATGTCCTCTCTGGCCCCATTGGTGAGATCCTTCAAGATGAGCTTCTCAACGGCACGCCCACCCAGAAGAACGGCTATCTTGGCCTCGAGCATGCTTCGCGAGAAGTTGTGCCTGTCATCTATGGGAAGGAGCCAGGTGACGCCAAGCGCCCGCCCCCTCGGCACAATGGTCACCTTGTGCAATGGATCGGCCTCGGGGATATGCCTTGCCACAAGGGCGTGCCCGGCCTCATGGTAAGCAGTCCGCCTCTTCTCATCATCACTGAGAAGCATGCTCCTGCGCTCCGGTCCCATCATCACCTTGTCCCGGGCTTCCTCGAAATCGGCCATGGTGACATTGGACCTGTCCTTTCGCGCAGCCAGCAGAGCTGCTTCATTCACTATATTGGCCAGGTCGGCGCCTGAGAGTCCCGGGGTCCCCCTTGCAATGGTGCGGAGCTCAACGTCCTGCCCCAATGGGATCTTCCGCGTGTGGACCTTGAGGATACCCTCGCGGCCGTTGATGTCGGGCATGTCAACGACTATCTGCCTGTCGAACCGGCCCGGCCTCAGGAGGGCAGGGTCGAGCACGTCCGGCCTGTTGGTCGCGGCAAGAAGGATCACCCCATCATTGGATTCGAAGCCGTCCATCTCCACAAGGAGCTGGTTGAGAGTCTGCTCCCGTTCGTCATGTCCGCCGCCCAGGCCGGCGCCACGGTGTCTTCCGACCGCGTCGATCTCATCTATGAATATGATGCATGGCGCATTCTTCTTGCCCTGCTCGAAGAGGTCCCTGACCCGCGATGCGCCAACCCCGACAAACATCTCGACGAAGTCAGAGCCGCTTATGGAAAAGAAGGGAACGCCGGCTTCACCGGCCACCGCCTTCGCCAGCAGGGTCTTACCCGTGCCGGGAGCCCCCAGTAGAAGCGCGCCCTTGGGGATACGCCCGCCCAGGCGCTGGAACTTCCGGGGATCCCGCAGGAACTCGATCACCTCCTGGAGCTCCTCCTTGGCTTCGTCCGCGCCTGCCACGTCCTGGAAGGTCACCTTGGGCCTGTCGCCGGTAATGAGTTTGGCGCGGCTCCGGCCGAATGAGAATGCGCGGTTCCCGCCTGCTTCCATCTGACGCATGAAAAGGATCATTATCCCGACGAGAAACAGGATGGGAAGCATGGTGGAGAGCAGAAAGCCCCCCCAGTTACTCTTCTCGCCCTTGGAACCGATCTTCACCTGCTTGTCGATCGCCCATATCTTCGCGGGGAGCTCGGGATCCTCGGCGGGAAGCCAGGTCCTGAACTTGGTCACCGCCCGGGATTCCTCATCCATGGGGATCACCACGGGTTCCTTGAACTCACCTCTGACATCACGCTTATCAATGGTTATGGAGGTAAGGTTTCCGTCCTCCACTTCCTGCCAGAACACATAGTAGAGGATCTCCACCTCTCCCGTGTTCCGTCCCCAGAATATGGAGACCGCAAGCAGCGTGATCAGAAATAAGACAACCCAGATGAAGCCGCCCTTGAGTCCGCGCCGTGGGGTTCCGCCTCCCTGGCCATCCCTGTAGGGCCGCCGGCCGCCCGACCTGGGTATCTTCAACTTGCCCTTTCCGCCGTCCTTGCCGCTCTGTTTCGGATTCCTGTCTTCGTTCATAATCCTCACCGCTTCTATAATGTTCCCTAAATTAGCCGCCTGGTTTAAGAACCGCAACATAGGGGAGGTTTCTGTACTTCTGCATATAGTCCAGGCCATATCCGATCACGAACTCATCCGGAATCTCAAAACCCACGTAGTCAAGCGGGACGTCTATCTTCCTCTTGATCTTCTTGTCCAGGAGCGTGCAGATTGTCATGCTCTT
>JASFOL010000076.1:0-6263 GCA_050116545.1 bacterium
ACTCTGGCCGTCGATGCTGATGAGCGCCGGCCTGGAGCTGCCGAAGGCCATACACGGTCACGGATTCGTAAGCTTCAAGGGCGAGAAAATGAGCAAGACTCTGGGCAATATAGTCGCCCCGCTGGATGCCGCGGGAAAGTACGGACCGGATTCGCTTCGCTACTACCTGTCGCGGGAAGTGATTTTCGGCAAGGACGGCGACTTCTCCTGGGAGCAATTTCTTCAGCGCTACAACTCGGAGCTCGCCAATGACCTGGGCAATCTGGTCAGCCGTACCTGCGGAATGATCAAGCAGTATTTTGACGGCCGTATCCCCGGCGAGAACGAGCGCGGGCCGGACTCCGGCGAAGAGATCAAGACGGTTTGCGAGGAGACCCTAAAGGCGTACATGGCCGCCATGGAAGACTATGAGATCCACAATGGCATCTCGGAAGTCTTCAAGGTGATTCGCGCGGCCAACCGCCACATAGAGGAGAAGGCCCCGTGGTCACTGATGAAGCGGCCTGACGGCAAGCCCGGGGCCGCGCGCGTGCTGTTCACCCTGTGCGAGGTCCTCAGGGAAGCCGCGGTCCTGCTTTTCCCGTTCATGCCGGGCAAAGCGCAGGAGATATGGACTACTCTGGGGATCGACGAGGACATAGCAGGCACCACCTTCGATGCTTCGCTGGACTGGCGGGAATCCTGGGAGGGTCTCTCGGACAGACTGGGCGGGCTAAAGCCCCTGTTCCCGCGGATTGAAGCCGACGATGAGGATGCCGGGACCGGCAAAGACAAATCTCAGAGGGCCGGACAGAGCAAGACCAAACAAGAGAAAACCGTGAAGAAGGCCGGGCCGGACCAGGCCGGGGAGAAGCAGATGGATATTCTGGAGTTTGAGGATTTCAAGAAGATGGATCTCAGGGTGGCGCATGTCAAGAGCGCCACGATGGTCGAGGGGGCGGACAAGCTCCTGAAGCTGGAAGTGGATATCGGCGGGGAAGACCGCCAGATCGTCGCCGGCATAGCCAAGCACTATGCTCCGGAAGAGCTGACGGGCAAGAACATCATTGTGGTGGCCAATCTCAAGCCTGCCCGGATACGGGGCGTCGAGAGCCGCGGCATGCTCCTGGCAGCGACCGATGGAGACAAGGTGATCGTGCTCGTGCCGGACAAGGACGCTGCTCCCGGGTCCAGGATCTCCTGAGGCCCTGAAGTGATAGACAGCCACGCCCATCTGACTTATAAGGCCTACCGCAAGGACCTTGAGGCGGTGCTTGAGAGAGCTCGCGAGGCCGGCGTCACCGCGATCGTCAATGCCAGCTTTGATCTTACTTCAAGCCAGGCCGGATTGCGTATAGCCGAGGATCATGCAGACGTCTATGCCGCGGTGGGCGTGCACCCTCATGATGCCGGGACGCTTAACCTGGACGTCCTGGGCGTCCTGGATGAACTGGCCGAGCATCCCAAAGTGGTGGCCATCGGTGAGATCGGGCTTGATTTCTACCGTGACCTCTCGCCCCGGCGCACCCAGGAAGACGCCTTCAGGCTGCAGATCGGGCTGGCCAGAGACCTCGGCCTTCCCATCATTATCCATGACCGCGACGCCCATCAGCGGACCATGCAGATCTTGAAGGACGAGAAGGTGAGCCGCGGGGTGCTTCACTGCTTCTCGGGTGATCTCAACCTGGCCAGGCAGGGTGTCGAGCTGGGCCTTTATATCTCCTTCGCCGGTCCCATAACCTACAATGGCAAGAAGGCCGGGGAGATCCTGAAGTGGATGCCCGAGGACAGGATCCTGATCGAGACCGACTGTCCCTATCTCACCCCGGTTCCATACCGCGGCAAGCGCAATGAGCCGGCATATGTCAGGTATGTGCTCGAACGCGTCGCAGAGTTCCTGGCGAGACCCGCCGAAGAAGTCGGCCGGCTTACCGAGAAGAACACCCGCAGGCTCTTTGGGCTGCCCGACTAGATCTTCCTCAGTACCTGTGGCAACTCTTAACCTGAGCAATCAGGTGTGTCCTGCCGAAATCATGCCCATGGATCGTGTGGAGTTTGTGGCCCAACTGTGCCGTTGAGAAGTCTTCTAGGATTTCCTCTCAAAAACCGATACCAGAAGATAGCCAGGGAGGCGATTGAGGGGAAATAGGATACGGCTTATGATTTCCACAAGTCCGGCCCAGGCCATGCGGAGGGGTTTCAAGCCGCCGAAATAGTATTTCAGGAAGTGAAGCTCGGCGAGCAGGCCCAAACGGTATTCCCGCGCAAGCTCCGCCCCCGCCCCGGCAGCAACCTCTCCCAGTGAGGATATGGGCACCTCATAGCCGGGCTGCCAGGCATTGCGGCTGTCGGCATAGGCCTTGGCCTTGCCGTAGATGCGCGCCCCTGCCGAAGGGGCAATCACGATCACCCTGCCCCCGGGCCTGGTAACACGGAGCATTTCCTTCAGAATCCTGATCTGCTGTTCGAGCGTGAAGTGCTCGATCACACCGCCGCTCCAGACAAAGTCGAAAGAGGCATCCTTGAATGGAAGATCGATTATGGAGGCCTGGGTGGCGAGATGGTCCCGGCCCGCCCCGGCAAAGGCGGCCCTTGAGAAGGCCAGGGCCTCGTCGGACTTGTCCAGCAGAAAGACGGTCGCTCCCCTCCCGGCAAGGCCCAGGGACACCAGACCGGTGCCCGAGCCCTCCTCCATCACCCTCTTGCCGCCCGGGTCGGGAATCTCCCGCCGGAGGATACCCATAACCGTCCTGTGGATAATATCCTTCGCCAGGAAGGTGCCCAGTTTGCCCGAGCTTGACCGCCTCTTTTCGTTCCAGATCTCATCCCAGCGCTCATCTTGCTTCATATCTCCCCCAACATAACACATTGAGGGCAGGTCGTGAATTATGAATTCACAGCCCCGGAATCAGGTCTCCGGCCTTGAAGCGGCAGCCTGACTGTGCTATCATAGGCTTGCTGCCGAAGAGACAATCCGATCAAGGAGGTTGTCATGCGAGTTCTACTTATCTGCGCTCTCTTGCTGTGCATGGTCTCATCCGCACAGGCCCTCGAGGTGAAGGCCTATCAAATGCGGGAGGACTTCGGCCAGGACCCGCTCTATGACTGTTCGCTGCAGTATTACTACTATATTCCATGTCCCACCTATTCCTGGTTCTGGGCCTTCAGCGGCTGGAGCCAGGGTGACATAATCGGCACCTGCTTTACCGTCGGGGATCAGAGCACCGGAGTCGTTGAGCCCTGCGATGGCTTCATGTGTCAGGGGCCGCCCGATTTTATCCGCGTACTTGATCTGGCCGGCTACGGGACCGTCTACCCGGGCCTTTTCACGTTCGAGCTGGACATATACTGTGCATCGGAGTGCTGTGGCGCGACAGCCCCGGTCGTCTGGCTGTGGCACAGCGGCCCCCTGGAGACCCACTTCGGCTGGAACTACTTCACCGATGCCAACATGCTGAGCCTGAGTGAATGCTGGTGGTATCCTGATTACCAATCCAAGTTCGTAATCACGGCAACCATGACGGGCTCCGACGCCCGCTACCCGGCCTGGGGGTGCGACAATTTATCCCAGGCTGCAAACTCCGGATGTCCGCTGCATGACATAGGCTGTCTTCCGGCTGTTATAGGCAGAAACCCATGTGGAACCGATGCGCCCATGGTTCACAGCGGCTACATCGGCGCCTACCCCTTCGAGCACTGGCCGCCACTGCCTTTCTGCGACGGTGGCGACAGCACGCCGGATTGCAGCGTCTGGGGCGCTGTTGAGCTTGCCTGGCGTGTAGATCTTGGGTGCCTGGGCGATGTGGGTGACGAACCCACCACCTGGGGCAATATCAAATCAATCTACAAGTGACCTGTCGGGAATCCGGGGTTTTGTCCCCCTCTCAGCCTCGCTGCACACGGCTTAAAGGCGACCCTGCCATTGAAATCCGCCGCCCAATGTGATATAATACAATAAGTTGGGTCTTCAACATGGAACATCGTCTGGCAGAACAGATACCGTTGCTGGGACAAACTCCATGCAGGTTCACATTGCTATGTCACACTATGCGCGGGATTCATACCGCGCTTTCTCTCAACCGGAGGTAAGTCATGCTTAAGCTGTATTCTCTCACGGCCCTCATGCTTCTTGTCGTTCTGACCGCCACCTGCCTTCAGGCCATGCCCCCCCACCCCGAGCTGGTGGATAAGTGGAGAAAGGAGGGCGTTCTGGATCAGCGCCTTCGCGCCATGGAGGATCTGAGGGCCAGGGGTGTCAACAACATAGAGGGCAATATGGTCTATCATGTCGCCCCCGGGTTGAAGATCCTTACCATCCAGCGGGAAGCGATCGTCCTCCTCGTGGATTTCGATGACAATACCGCGGACACCGGCACCTATCCGACTTCGCATTATGAAGACATGCTGTTCTCGGTCGGGACTTACCCCACGGGCAGCATGAGAGACTACTATCTCGAGAACTCCTATGGGAACTTCGAGACAATCGGTCAGGCTTCGGGCTGGCACCGGATGCCCCAGGATTACGACTACTATGTGGACGGCAACAACGGCTTCAACAATTATCCCCGCAATGCCCAGGGGCTCACAGAGGATGCCGTGATGGCGGCCGATCCCTATATCGACTTCTCCCAGTATGACAATGATGGCCCCGACGGAATTCCGGATTCAGGCGATGACGACGGTTTTGTGGACGCCCTGTTCGTGGTTCATGCGGGTCCCGGAGCCGAGGTTACCGGAAGCTATAACGACATATGGTCGCATGCCTGGGCGACATACAACTATGTTCCGGTGGACGGCGTCTATGTTTACAGCTATTCGATGGAGCCCGAGGACGGATCCATCGGCGTTTTCTGCCACGAGCTGGGCCACGTGCTAGGCCTGCCGGACTTCTACGACTATGGCTATGACTCCAGGGGCGCCGGCTACTGGTCGGTTATGGCCGGAGGTTCCTGGGGCGGCGGCGGCATCACGCCGGTGCACTTCGACGCCTATTCCAAGGTGCGCCTCGGTTTCGTCACTCCCATAGTGCCGACCACCAATATAGTCGGGGCGCTGGTGGAGCCCATAGAGACCACGGCGACGGTATACAAGATCTGGACGGACGGCCTCCCGGGCACCGAGTACTTCCTGCTTGAGAACCGCCAGCAGATCGGCTTCGACACCAGCGTGAAGGGCGAAGGCATCGTGATCTATCATGTGGATGAGACCGTCTATGGAAACGATAGTCAGCGATGCGGCGCCGGTAGCCCACACTATGAGCTGGCGGTGGAGCAGGCCGACGGCGAATGCGACCTCGAGTATGACAGGAACAGCGGCGATTGGGGCGACCCCTGGCCGGGATCCGGTGGAACCGAGAATCCCAACTATGCCTTCAACGACACTTCCACGCCGAATACCAGGGATTATGACAACAACGCGACCGATGTTTCGGTCTACGATATCAACATGTCGGGTGATGACGGTTATGTGAGCATCTCGGTCGGCGCAGCCGACACGATCGATCCCAGCGTGACGGTCAATCAGCCCGATGGCGGCGAGAGCTGGGCGATCGACAGTTTCTTTGACGTCATGTGGACGGCCACGGACGATGTGGGCGTGACCTCCATCGATATTCTCCTGTCATCGGACGGTGGGGCGACCTATCCGCACACCATCGCCACCGGCGAGGCCAATGACGGCATTTTCAGCTGGCTAGTGGACGTTGCCCCGACGACCCAGGCCCGCGTCAAGGTGATCGCCTATGACGCCGCGATGAACAGCGGCGAGGACGAGAGCAATGGCAACTTCACCATCTTTGACGGAGAGGCCCCGCAGGTTACGGTGATAGCCCCCAATGGCGGCGAGGTCTGGGACATCGACAGTTTCTTCGATATTATGTGGGACGCCACCGACAATATCGGTGTGACTTCTATAGACATACAGCTCTCATCCGATGGCGGGGCCAGCTATCCGCACACCATTGCCACAGGCGAAGCCAATGACGGCGTTTTCAACTGGCACGTGGATGTTGCATCGACGGCCCAGGCCCGCGTCAAGGTGATTGCCCACGATGCGGCTGCCAACACTGGTGAAGACGTGAGCGACGCCGACTTCGAGCTCTATGATCCGCTCTCAGGTGTCAGCACAGACGGCACCAAGCCGGGCCGGGTGATAATAGCGGAGGCGACTCCCAATCCGTTCAGCAAGCACACCTCGATCAGGTTCGGTATTCCGGCGGACGGGCATGCCACTCTGGAAGCCTATGATGTAACCGGACGGCAGGTGGCGACGCTTGCCGACGGCCA
>JASFOL010000077.1:0-6261 GCA_050116545.1 bacterium
CGCGTATCCCAGGTTGACCGGCGCAGAGCGGACCGGGTCAGCATAGGACCCTACATGGGCGGAAGCACGTACCTGTCTTCAGACGGCACCAGCATGTATGAGTAGTTGTTTCCGTGGCGGTCCTGGATCTCCTTCTCCGCCAGCAGTCCGGCCGAGACCAGTTCGCCGAGGCTCCTGGGATAGGTTCCCTTCACTTCACGGTAAGCATCAAGCGCGAAATGGAGGTTCTGGATTTCCCTTGAGTCCACGAAATCTGCCGCGCTCACCCGCAGAGCATAGGTGCTGTTCCCGCCCGGAGAGGAGGGAGCGAAGACGAACAGGCGAAGTACGATAGCCGCTATGACGATACCCACGGCCACGGCCGCTGAGCGCAAGGGTGAAGAGGCCATCATACGGCCCGGCAGCGCCTGCTTTTCGACTATGGAAACCACACCGAGGGCGAAGAGCTTCTCGAGAGTGTCCAGGGTCTCCACCTCGTCCATGGAACTGACCTCGAGGATCTCGTCAATTGTCTTCTTTCCGTCAACCAGGATCAGGACCGAAGCATCATCGTCATTGAGCTGGAGTTCCTCTATATTGGGCTCGCAGATCTTTATGCGGGTGTCGAATGAGGGAAGGAATCTCCTGATCTCCTCGACCTCGTCCTTTCTGCGAAGGGCCTCCATCAGGATGGCCTCGAGCCTCAATGGCAACATCAGATCCTTGTCGGGATTGGTGCCATCATTGGCTCTGAAGTCATAGGTGCCAGTCTCCCATTTGACGACCGTCTCGAGCGTCTGGGTCGCATAGTCAGACAGCTTGCCCGCCAGGGTGTCCTTGTCCAGTATCTTCTCGCCGAGGAGGATGTCCACCGTGTCGCCGCCGTCGCCCTGCCGGATCTCCATCACCCTGTTGAGATCCTCCAGGCCTATCGTGGAATTCTCATGAAGATAGAAAAGGAACGGGTCCCTAGTGCCCTGGCGCCTCTCCCTGGAGGACACCACCTTTCCGTCCTCAAAGAATAGCACGGCCGACTTGCCCTTGCTCTTCACCTTGAGGACGCCGCTCTTTTCCTGCGAACCTATCAGCTGCAGAATCTCGGCTACGCTGAAGGTTCCGAGTTCTCCCCTCATGCTCTTGTCCTATTCCTCGTTGACACTGTTGATGGCCAGTACAACCGTCCGCCAGGCATAGACGCCGTAAACCGCCAGCAGCAGTACCATCGCCCACAATGAACCCCGGTCCGGGCCGAAATGCGGCACCGGGTGGACCAGTTTCCCCCCGCTCAGGGCCAGCAGGGCCAATGCGAAGAGAACGAAGGACAGGGCGAGGCCTTTTGACCTCTTGCCTGCCATCATGTGGCAGGTGCCCGGCAGCAGAAGTCCGAGCACGGCCCGCTTGATCATTTCATATGTGGTCATTCGCTTCACGCGGGCCTCCAGAGCTCTGTCCAGCTGCTCATGGTTGTCCGCATTGGCCACCTTGATGCCTTCACAGGTCTGGCACGCGAGATCTCTTCTCTTGCGCTTGGTGACCTGCTGCTGAAGCAGGGTACCACAGACCTCGCATCGCGCCGGAACCTTGGCATTGCGCATAAGGACCAGGGCGACGCAGCATATCACCAGCAGCGCCAGCCCGCCGAAGATACCTGTCTCGATCGGATGATAACTCCCTTTGACCATCTGGTTCTCAGGTTGCATTGAGAGTTGCCAGAGCACTCTCGTCTGGAGGTTCATCGGGATCAGGGCAGGTGTGTCTTTGCTGGTGACCAGCCGCCTGGTGAGACCGAAGTCCAGCATTGAAGCAGTCGAGAGCTCTTCCTGCGCAAGGTCGTACTGGAGGAGGGCATTCAGGGTCTGGGAGTAGTTGTAATGAATCACGGCCTCCCTGGGACCGGCCCGGAGTGCTTCCTTGAATTTGGCAGTTGCCTCGCTGTATCGGCCCAGACCGTGGTAGGCGACACCGAGGTTGTTCAAGATCGAGGCATTGGCCTTGGCGAACTTGGAGGCCAGGGTGAAGCGCTCGATTGCCTGGGCATTCTGGCCCTCCCGGAGGTAGACCAGGCCGCGCATGAATTCGGTTATGGGATCGAAGTTGGCGTACCCCGGCTTCTGGTTAAGGTTCTTTGCGAACCTCTCGTCGTCGATGCGGTCTGCCAGGGCTGCGAGTCTCAGGGGCGAATCTGGATGCTGCGTGGAAACGATCCTCGCGGTGACTCCCAGGATCAAGGTGAACAGGATCAGGAAGGCCGCAAAGCCGGCAATGATCTTCCTCTCGGACGAGCCGGCATAGCGCCAGGATAAGGCGGCGCCGATAACAGTCATCCAGGTGACTATGCCTATGATGCTCTTACCGGAGAGGATTATCAGCAGGCCCACTGCAAGGCCCAGCACGATGCTCTTGAAATTCCAGCCATGAAACCGGGCCGAAAGGCTCAAGACTATAGAGTATACCACCTCCCGCGCATGTCTTGCGATCACGGTGATCGTGGCCAGATATATGGTGAGGGTAAAGGCGATAAAGACAATCAGAACCGCGTTTGTTGCCACAAGCGACTGGTAGAAGAAGTCTGTGAAAAGGTACTTGAGCCCCGTGGTGAACTCAAGGAACGCGTCCATCACCGAGCGCCTGAGATAGACCCGTGCAAGCGCGAAATGAGGTTCGGGAGATGTGCGCATGTGCTTCGACGCAAGCAGGAACTGCTCGGTGGCCTTGTCGAGATCGCCTTCATCGAGGAATTTCTGGCCCTTCCAGAGATGGATATTCGACTGGAGGATAGAGTCACCCGTGAACTCGAGGGCGGTTGTATCCTCGGCTCTGCACACGCCCGTCAGGAGCAGGGCCATTCCTATGAACATGAGCAAAAGCTTGTTCGGCACCTGTATTGTTCTCCGTAACTCCCAGCCGGCCATGGAAGGCGTTCGCCAGAACTCTTCTTTCCGCCTGGGTTAGATTGTCCCGATTCCCCTGTGCTGCCACTCGAAAGAGGCAGTCTATTCAATATTCGGCAGACTTCAGGCAGCGCTTTAGCCCTCACATGCGGTATAGTGAAGCCTTGCAGATATTGGGCATTCCGGCTTGTTTTGGGTTGACACAGCGGTTCAGTCGCTCTTAACATCTGGAACTAACTAAACCTCAAATCCGAGAGTGTGTCCTCTATGGTTTCTGTGAGAAAGACATTCCCATTGGCCGCGGCGGTGCTTCTGTTCCTGGCTGTTCTGCCGCTGGCCGCCCAGACCTCTGGTCCGGTGCACCTTTCCTATGCTATCGGAGTGGACGGCAGGGACATTTCCGGGAACGGCCAGATCGGGGTGGCGGAGATGCCGCTCGAGAGGCCGCTCAGGGTCTATGTGGTCGACTCTGAGGGGAACCCGGTAGAGGGCGTCGAGATCAGGTTCAGGCTGGTCGAGGAGGGAAGCAGGCTGGAGTCGCCCATAGGCATGCCTCAGATCGCCCAGCCCCTTGCAAAGACCGGACCCAATGGCTATGCCATCACCCCTATGGCCTTCGGCAAGAATGACGGCACTTTCCATGTGCTCTGTTCACCCGAGACCATCGATGGGAACTCGCTGGTTTTCACTGTCAAGGCTTACCGTAAACACTGGCTGGCCTTCACCCTGATAGGCATTGTCGGCGGCCTGGCCATATTCCTCTTCGGAATCAAGTTCGGAGGACGCGGGCTCCAGAAGGTTGCCGGGCACACTCTTCGGGACACCGTCTGCAAGCTGACGGCGAACAGGTTCCTGGGACTGATCACAGGAGTGGTGGTCACGGTGATCCTCCAGAGCAGCAGTGCGACGACCGCGATGATGGTCAGCTTCGCAAATGCGGGGATCATTATGCTCAGCCAGGCCCTCGGGGTGATTCTGGGGGCGGATATAGGCACGACGCTGACCGTTCAGCTGATCGCCTTCAAGATTTTCGACTATGCCCTGCTGATTGTGGCCATCGGCTTCGTACTTTTCCTGGCCAAGAGCCGGCGTTACTCCCGCTTTGGGCAGATCATCATGGGCTTCGGCATGCTCTTCTTCGGAATGTCGGTGATGGCCACGGCGGTGGCGCCCGCCAAGGATCACCCGGTGTTCGTCGGTCTCATGCTGGACGTCGAGCGAAGCGTCGGCCTTGCAATCATGACGTCGGCCATTTTCACAGCCATAGTCCAGAGCAGCGCGGCCACTATCGGACTGGTATTGACCTTCGCCTTCCAGGGGGTGATCAGCATCGAGGCCGCGATACCGCTGGTGCTGGGCGCCAATGTGGGGACATGTGCGACGGCCTTGTTGGCGAGCCTGGGAAGCACGGCGGAGGGTCGCAGAATAGCCTGGGCTCATACCTTTTTCAAGATAGTGGCGGTCCTGCTTCTGCTTCCCTTCCTGGGCAAGTTCACGGCATTCGTGACCTCGACCGCTCCGAGCCTGACCAGGCAGATAGCCAATGCCCACAGTTTATTCAATATCGGCGCTGCCCTGCTCTTCATCCCCTTCGTCAAGCCCTGGGCTGCGGTGTTCAGGTTCATGGTGAAGGAGGAAGAGGTATCGGTGACGGCCTTCAAGCCCGTCTATCTCGACCAGCGGGTCCTTGCCGCGCCCTCGCTCGCGCTCGGCCAGGCGACCCGGGAGACATTGAGGATGGCCGATCTGACGTATTCTCTCTACTCCCAGTCGATCGACGTCTTCCTTAAGGACGATGAGACGCTGAGGACCAGATTGATAGAGGACGATGACCAGATAGACACGCTCGAGGAGGCGATAACGCCATATCTGACGGCGCTTTCGGAAACCGAGATGTCTGACGATGATGCAGAGCGGGCAGTCAGCCTCCTGTTTATAGTCAAGAACCTGGAGCTGATAGGCGATATTGTCTCAAAGAGTCTGATGGACCTGGCATTGAAGAAGATCACTGTGTCTCCCAAGTTCTCTTCGGAAGCTCTCGAGAGGATCAGGGAGTACCATGAAGAAATAGAGAGAACTTTCCAGATGGCAATAGACTCATTGGCTTCGCAGAACAAGAAGCTGGCGAGCGAAGTCGTGGAGAGGAAATCTAAGATGAACCTTCTGGAGCGGGAGTTCCACAGGGAGCATCTCTCGCTGCTGGGTGGAGACAAGGAAGAGGTTGTCGCCACCAGCACGATATTCCTTGACGTGATAAGCGATCTTAAGCGGATCAACTCCTACGCGTCCGGCATTGCATACGCGGTTCTTGGAAAGATCTGATAGAGACGAGGTGAACCGGTGGCTGCAAAACGTTTTGCCGTTATTGGGCTGGGCAGATTCGGCTATACGGTGGCCGTGCACCTGACTAAGAGCGGCGCTGATGTGATAGCCATAGACACTGACCAGAATATCATAAACGATGTCAGCAAACAGGTATCGGTGGCCATCTGCATGAACTCCGTCGACAAGGACGCCCTTGTGGCCCATGGGATCGACAAAGTGGACGCCGCGGTGGTTGCGATCGGCCAGAACTTCGAGGCCAATATCCTGACCACGGCCATGTTGAAGGACATCGGTGTCGCGAAGGTGGTCGCGCGCGCGGGCAATGATGTGCAGAAGAGGATCCTGGAGCGAATCGGCGCCGACCGGGTGATCTTCCCGGAGGATGCGATCGGCGTGCGGGTTGCCCAGGGCCTCATAAGCTCCCGGATCGTGGAGATAACGGCGCTCTTCGAGGGGCTGAGCGTGGCTCAGGTCGGAGTGTCCAAAGAGCTTATAGGCAAGAAGATAGGGGAGATCAAGTTCCGGCAGAAGTACAGATGCAATATCGTCGTGATCAAGCGGAAGACTGATCCCGCGGATCTCAA
Organism: bacterium; assembly: GCA_050116545.1. Classification (GTDB taxonomy): domain Bacteria; phylum Arandabacterota; class Arandabacteria; order Arandabacterales; family Arandabacteraceae; genus JAUVJV01. The sequence goes on from JASFOL010000077.1 coordinate 5,780, forward strand.
GGGTGAGTCGTCCTGGTACAATGTGCTGCCGGAGCCGGATGACCAGATACGCATCGGGGACATCCTGGTCGTTGTCGGTGCGGAGAAGGACATCGAGAATTTCGCCAGCAGCCTGGCATAAAGGGACCGATAAGATGGAATGGGTATACGTAGATTCACTCGGCGCTCATGTAGGCAAGCGGGTCTCGGTCAAGGGCTGGGTCTACAACATGCGCTCGAGCGGCAAGATCAAGTTTCTTGTGGTTCGGGACGGCACCGGCCTGGTCCAGTGCGTGATCAGCAGGGCGGACTCAGAAGCGGCAAGTGAGGCCTTCGATAGTCTCACCCAGGAGAGCTCCTGCATTGTGACGGGCACTGTCGGTGAGGACAGCCGGGCCCCGGGAGGTTATGAGATCCTTACCGACGGCCTTGAGCCGGTCCACGTCGCCGAGCCCTATCCCATCACTCCCAAAGAGCATGGCGTTGCGTTTCTCATGGATCAC
>JASFOL010000078.1:0-6215 GCA_050116545.1 bacterium
AATTTCGAGCCGGCGCGAAGGCTGATCCACGATCTCTTCATGGATCACGTGATGTCCAAGGCGCCGGGGTACCAGAAAATAAAGAGCTGGGTGAGTTCCCCCATAAGACCGACACCCGCGGCTTTCGGCAATATCCTTGCCCAGGTTTCGCGGGACCTGGACAAGGCGGTGCTTGCGATCGACCTGGGCGGAGCCACCACAGATGTCTTCAGCGCGGTCAATGGAAAGGTCTTCCGGACCGTCAGCGCCAATCTTGGGATGAGCTACAGTATCCGGAACGTGGCGGAGTTCGGAGGCATCGAGACCATAAAGGAACTTCACGCCTCCGGCCTGAGCGAGACCGAGGTCTGGAACCGCATAGGCAATAAGCACCTCAATCCCACGCGGCTTCCAGCAACACCTGAAGACATGATGACCGAGTGGGCGGTGGCGACCGTCGCGATCAGGGAAGCGGTGAAGGAGCATCTGCACGTGATGGAACGGGCCGGCGATGAAACTCCGGAGCCCAGGCCGGACATAGACGACCTGATCCGGGGCCCGAGGCGAAACTGGAGACGGGAACTTCACCCCGAAGGCAGGATCGAGCTGGTGCTTCAGGACTATGACCTTGTCATTGGAAGCGGGGGAATACTGTCTCATTCGCCTCGCGAGGCCGCTGCGATGATCCTGATCGATTCGCTTCAGCCCGCGGGAGCGGTTGAACTGGCGGTGGACTCAGCCTTCATGTTCCCGCACCTGGGGGTGCTGGCGGAGATGAACGCCGACCTGGCGAGCAAGCTCTTCTATGAACTGGGCATCGTGCGCCTGGGCACGGCCTATTCTCCTTTCGGAACCGGCGGGACCGGTCCCGTCCTGATAGGCGCTAGAGCAAGCTCGGGCAGGAGCATCGAGGAGACCATCTCCGACAATGAGGTCCGCGCCATAGAGCTGAGCGAAGAGGAGGACTTGAACATAGTCCAGGCCGGAGAGGCCGGTGAGCATACCTTCACGGTACGCGGGGGGACTTGCGGCCTGATCGTTGACACCAGGCCCAGGCCGATTGTGACTGGAGCCGAATCCCTGCTCAGACGGGCTTATGTGCCGGAGGCCGCCCGCGTGGCCGAGCAGGAAGAGGTCATTGTGAAGGGAGCGATCAGGCTTCACCGGGAGCTTGCCATACCGGGAGAGGTCTTTGTTGACAAGGGCGATGATGTTGCCACGGATACCCTCGTTGCCCGAAGCGCCCGGCAGTTCCTGCGGCCGTTTTTCATAGAGATTGCCAATTCGCTGGGCGTTCCGCCCGAGGAGACTGAGCAGTGTCTCGTAAAAGGCGTGGGCGAAGAGATAGGCATCGGTGACCTTATCGCGAAGCGGCCAAGGAGGGGACTGTCATTCAAGACCGTGCGGTCCAATGTCCGGGCCAGAATCGAGAGAATACTCCCCAATGGCACGCTGGTGGCCCGGGAGCTGCCCGAGCAGGCTCGGGAGTATACGACAGTCAAAGTGGCGGACGATCTGGGCAAGCCTGCTTGGCAGATGAAACCCTATCTCAGGGTCCAGCCCGGGGACGCCGTGGAACGGGGCCAGTGGCTCGCAGCGGACGTCGGCCCGAGGGGAATCAGGTACAGCGCATCTCCGGTACGGGGGAAGGTCCACCGGATCGATCACGGTTTTGGAATGGTGATCATCGAGCCCCTGCTGGAAGAACTCGAGGTTCGTGCCTGGCTGCCCGGCAAGGTCGCGGAGGTTTCCGGCAGAGGTTGTGTGGTGGCGGGCCGCGGGACGGTGGTCCGCGGGATCTGGGGCCTGGGTGGCGAGACAAGCGGGACCATCACCCTCGGCGAGCCCGGCCCGGGAAGTGTCGTGGTCAGGCACTTCGCGGACGCCGCGCTGCTTGAGCGGCTGGGGGAGAGTGAAGTGGCAGGCCTGGTCACAGGGGGTCTGGATCTGAAGGATATGCTGGGCGCAGAGCCCACCTTCACCACTGTAATCACCGAGGGCTTCGGGAAGCGGGAGATCAGGCCGGAAATGCTTCGTCTCTTCGAGGCCTATCAAGGCAAGCTCGGGCTTCTTGACGGGACCACCCAATTGCGTGTGGGTGTCAGGCGGCCAAGGGTGATATTGCCGGCTGTGTAGATTTCGCCCTGCAAACTTCGGGTTGGACCCTAGCGGTGAGCCATTGCTCCGCACCTCACCCTTCAGGTGTGCTTCTCAGGTGAAACCGGCATTGCATTATGCATCAGGCATCAATCCGTTTTGCACCCCACCATTGCGTTTTGCTAAACCTATGCTTCAGCGACCTCGCATAATCGCTTGATATCAAACATGATAGCAGAAGCGCTCATGGCACGGCGCTTGCACTTCCTCTGCGGTGGGGAGGTGAGTCCTTGGGTGAACTGCGTCGGCATCCTGTTTCAGGCGAATGGGTGGTAATCTGTCCCGAGGCCAATGGCCTGAGTGGGACAGAGGGCGGCAACGGCTGCATTTATTGCCCGGGTCACGAGTCTGAAACAGGGCCTGAGATACAGCGTAAGAACAGGGGGGGTGACTCTACGCCTTCGGGCTGGCGGGTGCGAGTGGTAGCCGAGTCACCCCCGCTTTTTCATGTCGAAGGGGAGTTCTCCAAGAAGGCCGCCGGGCTCTGTGACTGTATGGAGGCCATCGGGGCACATGAGGTGCTTGTTGACAGCCCGGATCATCACACCGAATTGGAGGATCTCGATGAAGACCAGATTTTGGCCGTGCTCGAAGTCTTGAGGGAGCGGGCCAGGGACCTGGGAAAAGACCCGAGGTTGAGACAGGTTCTGATATCCAAGGTCCGCAAGTCAAACGGCAGGCCACCTGAGACGTCAGCCGGCGAAGGCCCGGACTGCGCCGCTCCCGGCCCGGGTGGTTCGGACACCCTCCAGGCCACCCATCCCCGGTGGCACATAGTCTCCACTCCCTTCGTGCCCGCCCAGATGAAGGATGAGCTCAAGGGGTCAGCCCGTTACTACAGCTACAAGGAGCGTTGTGTCTTTTGCGACTATATCCGCCAGGAGCAGAAGGCCGGAAGCCGGATAGTCTGCCAGAACGAACACGCCGTGGCGATCTCACCCTATGCCGCATGCCTTCCTTATGAGACATGGGTGCTTCCTGCCGCTCATCTGTCCGACTTCGGCCGGGCGGCCTCTGAGGATCTCGCGGGGATCGCCTCAATCCTCAAGCGAGTGGCCGGGGCGATGATGAGGATTGAAGGCTCGCGCGGGTACATTGTCGAGGTCCACACCGCGCCCTTCCGAAAGCCCAAACCCGGCGCATGGAAGACCATCGAGCAGGATTACCACTGGCACTTCAAAGTCAGGCCCCGGCTCAAGGTCCTCAATGGACTCAAGGAAACCGGAAGGTTTCACCTCAATCCCATCCTGCCCGAGGAGGCGGCCCGGACCCTGGCAGCTCTCTGCCCGGACCGGCCATAATTCCGCTGAAAACAAGCGTTTCCACCCCCAATACAGCTTGACTCAGGCGCAACTTCCGCTAAAATGCAGGTATAGCAGTCGTCGACGGTAAGGAGGCCTCGATGGAAGAAGTGAGCAAGGCGACCAGCGAATTCGCGGAGTCGGTCGCGGTTGTGACAGTCAAGAAGGATGGCAAGATCAATGCTATGACTGCCGCCTGGACTATCCCCGTTTCGCACCGTCCGACTCTGGTTGTTGTGCACATTGCCCCCCAGAGATTCACTCACGACATAATCATGGAGACCAAGGAGTTCGGCCTCAGCGTTCTTGCCGAGGACCAGGTGGAGGTATCGCAGCATGCCGGGACTTTGAGCGGCAGGAATGTCGATAAGTTCGAGGGGGACAAGCTGAAGCCAAAACCATCCAAAGTGATCGGCCCTCCGGTTCTCGAGGGGTGTTCGGCTACCATGGAATGCAAGCTGGAGAAGGCTATCGCGATGGGTGACCATACCATCTTTGTGGGGCGTGTGGTGGCGATGGAAAGGGATCCTGAAAAGAAACCTCTGCTTTTGCACAGGGGCGTTTACTATAGACTCGGGGACTCGGTGGGCAAGTACTACTAGCCCTGTGAAGACCGGTTTGGCCAGGAGTTCTGCACGGACGCTGCTCGATCAAGAAAGGCACGATCATGAGAACGATTGCCATTGCCAACCAGAAGGGTGGTTGCGGAAAGACAACCACGGCCATAAACCTGTCGGCGTGTCTCGCTCGCAAGAACCGCCGGGTGCTCCTGATAGATCTCGATCCCCAGGCGCACGCGACGATGGGGCTGGGAATCGCCGTGCAGGATCTCAAGAAAGGCACTTATGAGGTCCTTATGGGAAGCTCCAGCGTTGCCGATGCGCTCAAACCGATCTCCGAGGGCTTCGACCTTTTGCCTGGGACCGTGATGCTCAGCGCCTTCGAACAGAAGCTCTCGGGCCAGCCGGGAAGAGAAGATTATCTCCGGCACGCTTTCCAGAAGATCGAGAAAGAGTACGACTATATTCTGGTGGATTGTCCGCCCTCGATAGGGCTTCTGACCTTCAATGCCCTGAGGGCATGCAATGAGGCCATCATTCCCATCGAGGGAAGCTTCTTCTCGCTCTGGGGCGTGGGCCGGCTCCTGGACATGGTCGAGCTGATACGCGAAGAGCTGTCGCATGAGGTCAGGGTCAAAGCGCTCTGCACGATGTTCGACGGCCGCGCGAAGTTCTCGAGGGAGATCGCCGACGACGTGGTGAGCAATTTCAGAGACCGCTGCTTCGAGACTGTGATACATGTGAACGTGAAGCTGAAGGAAGCCGCCAGCTTCGGTCTGCCGGTCGGCGAGTATGATAAGCGCGCAAGGGGCTTCAGGGAGTACCGTAACCTGGCCTCCGAGGTAGTGGATGAAGAGGGTGAGGTCAGGGTGGAGGAGGCCCTCCAGGTCTCGAAGGAAGTTCCCGAGAAGGAATCTTATGGGCCGATACCGGTGCCCGGCGGCGTGCTGTTCAAGATCGAAGCAAGGGGAGCCAGCAAAGTCGAGGTGATCGGTGATTTCAACTCCTGGACGAACCCGGTGGAGCTCAATGATGATGATGAAGATGGAGTCTGGATCGCGATAGCCCGGATGGATCCGGGCACTTACCAGTACAAGTACATCGTGGACGGACAGTGGCAAAGCGATCCGGCCAATCCGGTTGACATTGATGATACCCACGGAGGGCGAAACTCGATCATGGTGGTGAAATAGGATGATGAGTGAGCGGTCCGGGCGGCCTGTCAGAAGAAGGAAGCTTGGCCGGGGTTTAGCTGAAGTCTCACACATCTTCCTCTCGGGTGCCGCGAAGAACCTCACCCAGTCTTCCGGCGACCCATCCGACACCGCCGATGATCCGGGCAATGCCGGACCCGATGCTGCGGTGGACGGGGTGGGGGAAGCTCTCTGGCTTCCGGATGCAAGCCTGATAAGCATCACCTCCGGGGAGAAGGTGCGGGGCAAGACCTTCCTTGCGGCGAACCTGGCCTTCGGGCTCTTCACAGAGGGCAGGAGCGTCGGTGTGGTGAACGCCGACCCGGAGAAGCCCGATATTCTTGACATGCTGGGCGCGGTCCCTTCCGATGGCGGGGACGGCCTGGCGATTGCCTCGCCCAGGTTTGGGGGTCTGCCTGTGGGAGATGTTTTCGGATCCTTCCGGCCGGCAGGCGATATGGCTGCGCGTGAGGCGGCCGCGGGGACCGGCGTTGATACTGCCGCCGGGACGTTGGCTGGCAGGCGCATCTCACCGATTGCCGCCTTCGAGGCTGTCGCCGGACGGGCCGGGACTGTGGTTGCGGACACCTCTCCCAGGGCTGAGCCCGGCCAGATGGTGTGGTCGGCAGCCGGCCTGACTGTTGTTGTCGCCAGGACGGGCTCGGAAGCGATGCAGGCGGCCTATGCGACGGTCAAGCGGGTGCGGAACATCTCGCCGTTTGGAAGGATAGGCCTGGTGGTCAACATGGTCTCGAGCCGGGCCGAGGCAAGCAAGTGTTTCAGGAAGATGTCTGAGGTCTGCCGGCGTTTCCTGAAGACGAATATCAGGAACTATGGCTACATTGTGCAGAGTGAAATAGCGGCCGAAGCCTCAAGGAACTCTGTTCCTCTTGCTCAGGCATATCCTGAGCTGGAGATAACGAAATGCATCCATTCGATTCTGAAGCTCATAATGATGGATGAATCTGCGATAGCCAGAAGACGGAGGGAGGTGAAGTTTAAGACGTGCGCATTGAGAGAAGAAA
>JASFOL010000079.1:0-6208 GCA_050116545.1 bacterium
ATACCCGTGGCGAGCAGCTCGTCCGCCAGCCTCTTGGTCAGGCCGAACCCGCCGGCCGTGTTCTCGCAGTTGGCTATAGTGAGGTCTATGTCGAATTCGCTGATAAGTCCCTGGAGAAGTCTCTCATCGGCACGCCTGCCCTGGCGGCCGATAATGTCCCCAACAAACAATACGTTGAGGTCTCCCCTATTTTGCATATTCTATTGCCCGCGTCTCGCGAATCACTACCACCTTGACCTGTCCGGGGTACTCCAGCTCCTTTTCCACCCGCTGGGCTATCTCCTCAGCCAGTCCACCGGCCTGTTCGTCGTTGACTTCCTTGCTCTCGACCATGATCCTGATTTCGCGGCCCGCCTGGATGGCGAAGGCCTTGGTCACGCCCTTGAAGCCGTCCGCGACTTTCTCCAGCTTCTCCAGCCGCTTGATATAGCTCTCCAGGGTCTCTCGCCTCGCGCCGGGCCTCGCGCTGGATACGGCATCCGCCGCCTGCACCAGCACCGATATCACGGACTCAGAGACCGCGTCGCTGTGATGGTAAGATATGGCATGCACCACGCCCGGGTTCTCGCCATAGCGCTCCGCGACTTCAGCGCCTATCGAGGTATGAGTGCCCTCGGACTCGTGATCGATGGCCTTTCCGATGTCGTGGAGCAGCCCCGCCCGTTTCGCCAGGGAGGAGTCAAATCCCAGCTCGGAGGCCATGATGCCCGAGAGATGGGCGACTTCCTTGCTGTGCTGAAGCACATTCTGACCATAGCTGGTCCGGTACTGGAGGCGGCCCAGCAGCTTGATCAGCTCCGGGTGAAGCCCGTGGACACCGACATCCAGTGATACCTGCTCGCCTACCTCGCGTATCTTCTCATCCATCTCGGCCTGAACCTTGGCCACGACTTCCTCGATCCGGGCCGGGTGAATCCTCCCGTCGGCCACAAGGCGCTCCAGGGCGGTCTTTGCGATCTCACGCCGCACGGGATCGAAGCCCGAGAGGATAACAGCCTCGGGCGTATCGTCGATGATCACGTCTATGCCCGTCGAGAGCTCAAACGCCCTGATATTGCGTCCCTCACGGCCGATTATCCGGCCCTTCATTTCCTCGTTGGGAAGTGAAACCACCGAAACCGTGGATTCGACCACATGGTCCGCCGCGCATCGCTGGATAGCCAGGGTCAGGATCTCCTTGGCCTCCCTGTCGGCCTTTCGCTGGGCCTCTTCCTTGACCCGCCGAATCAGGTGGGCGGCCTCATGCCTGGCCTCATTCTCGAGATTGGTGATCAGGAGCTGCTTGGCCTCTTCGGTGGTCATCCCCGCGATTCGTTCCAGCCTCCGGTTCTCCTCCTCCAGCTTCCGTCCGAGCTCCTTCTCCCGCTCGGCCAGCGCCCGGTCCCTGTTGCCCACATCCCGCTCACGGCGCTTGACATCGGCATCCTTCTTGTCGAGGATATCCACCTTGCGGTTGAGATTTGCCTCCCGTTCCGCGAATCTCTTCTCCAGCTTGTTGAGATCAGCCTTACGGGCCTGGGTCTCCCGCTCGAAATTCTCCTTGGCTTTGTACCACTGGTCCTTGGCCTCAAGGACAGCCTCCCGCTTGTGGGTCTCGGCTTCCTTCTTGGCCTCGGCGATCATCTTCTCTGCAAGCTTCTCGGTACTCATCAGCTTGCTCTCGCTGGCCCGCCTGTGAGCGTACCACCCGAGCAGGAAGAACAACCCCCCGACAACCACACTCGCTATTCCGATTAGAATTTGTTCAAGCATATTCCAGCACCTCCCCTGCGGGTCTCACAGCCTTGTGTCACCGCAACGCCGTTGTGAGGAGAATGATGGTGTGCCTGTGAAGTGTGAAAAACGAGTTCGGAGTGGGAGAAGTAGCTATAGAGCCTGTTTGATCAGGATCAAGGGGCTATCTCCTCAAGCTTTCGCCGCATCCTACGGGTAGCGTTTTCAATATCATCCGTGATTTGCTGCTTTTCACCACGTTCCCTGAAAAGCTCATCAGCAATATTCAGTGCGGCCAGTATTCCAATCTTAGCAAGGGATCCTACGGATGCCCCCCTGGACACCTCTCTCATTCTGGTGTCAACGAAACGGGCAATCTGGGTCATGTACTCAGAATCGGCTTCACCCTTGATTCTATACTCATGCCCGAATATCTCAACGGTTATGGTACCATCATCTTCAGGCACCCCGGGTCCCTCCTAAGCAGATACTTGAATAAACTCTCCGAACCACTCCACCAACACCTCCACTCCTCGATAAGTATAGCTACTGCAAAACCTCAACCTTTGCAAGCATTGAGGTCACTTTGCTCCTCAATAATGCGCACTTCTTCTTATATGCTTTGTTCTCAGCCGTCAATGCGGCTACTTGAGTTCCCTCCTTATCCACCTTCTCTATCTGTCTCGCGTTCGAAGACAGTTTCTGTTCGAGTTTCTTCTTCTCAGCCAGAAGTTCTTTGTTCGTTGCTCTTGCGGCTTTGAGATCTTCAACCAGGGCTTCGACCCTTTCCGCCAGCCACTCAAGCTCCTCTTTATCCATGGGTTCCCCCGTGTAGTTAAACTAAGACTTCATTCTTATTTTGCCGTCGAGATCGCGCTCCAGGGCTTTCTCAATGTCCTCATGAAGCGAATCGATCTCGGCTTCGGTCAGAGTGCGCTCCGGGCTCCTGAATACAATGGCATAAGCCAGACTCTTGGTTCCCGGTGGAATCTGTTCGCCCTCGTACACATCGAACAGCTCCACGCTCTCCACCAGACTTCCACCATTGGCCAGTATAGCAGACCTCACCTGGGATTCCAGTATCTTTTTTGGAATTATCACGGCCAGGTCCCTCTTCACCGCGGGATACCTGTCGAGCGATCTGTACCGCCCGGAGGTTCTCGCGGCCTCTCTGATCTGCCGGAAGTCGATTTCAGCTATATATAGACGCCGTTTAGAGCCTAATGCTTCACTCACTTGTGGAGCAAGTTCACCTAAGTAGCCTATAACACTATCATTATCAGACGTCGCCAGTCTCATCACGGCCTGGCGCCCCGGATGGAACTTCTCATGGGTCCCGGCCTCGAAGCTTATGTCTGTCCCCAGCGCCTCTGAGACGCCTTCAACGATGCCCTTGAGATCATAGAAGTCGAAGGCCCGGGGCTTGCTGTGCCACTCCCTGGGCCTCATGGTCCCCGAGATGCCTATGGCCAGCCTCACCGTCTCCTCGAAGGCTTCGCCCTGCTTCGCATAGGTGCGTCCAAGTTCGAAAAAGCCCACCTCATCCTGGCCCAGCCGCTCATTCTTCACAAGCACGTCCGCCATCCCGGGCAATAGACTGGGCCGCATCACAGAATTCTGGATGCCCACAGGGTTCCTTATCTCGACCAGCTCCGGAGAGGCAAGTCCGAAGAACCCGATCCGGTCGGGTCCGGTGGTGGGGTCAGTGACGGCCTCATGCAGGCCTATCCCGATCAGCATCTCCCGTACACGTCTGGCGTCGATCTCCTCGACAGTGTACTTCCCGTGGGAGTCGCGGCTGTGACCGGTCGTGAGATCGATGCGGTCGAAACCATAGAGGCGCCCGACCTCCTCGGCGATGTCGGCCTCTCCCTCGACATCCGTGCGCCTGGTCGGCACCACCACCTCGAGATCCTTTCCGGGAGAAACCAGGAAGCCCAGCCTCTCCAGATAGTCGAGGATCTCTTGCTCCGGGATAGAGGTCCCCAGGAGCCGGTTCACGCGCTTGGGATTGGCAAGTACATGCCTGGGCAATACCGGGCTTGGATATACGTCGATCATGCCCGTCGAGACGCTGCACTTGGTGTCGTCCTGAATCAGGGAAGCCGTGCGGGCAATCACATAGAGCACCGCGCCCACATCGACCACCCGGGCGAATCTATAGGCCGCCTCAGAGGCGATGCCAAGCCGCTTGGAAGTTCTCCATATGAAGGCATGATCAAAGAAGGCGCCCTCGATGAGGACCCGCCTGGTGTCGGGACCGACTTCGGAATCCCGGCCGCCTATCACTCCCGCTATGGCAATCGGGCCGTCCGCGTCGGCGATAACGACGTCTTCGGGTTCCAGCTTGTACTCGACATCGTCGATCGCCGTTATCTTCTCGCCCTTCCCGGCCCGCCTGACGATAATATTCCCGTCTTTGATCTTGTCCAGATCGAAAGTGTGCAGCGGATGCCCGGTCTCGAAGAGCACCATATTGGCCGCATCGACCACATTGTTGATCGGGCGAAGGCCGGCCTGCCTGAGCCTTGCGCGGGTCTCGGCCGGCGCTCCGCGGACCACCAGGTCTTCCAGGACTATAGCGCCGTACCTCGGGCAGCCTTCGGTGTCCTCGATCTCCACGGACGCCAGTTCCCCGACGGCGGGGCCGTCTTCATTGACCGCCGGCTCCGGGATGATCAGCTCCTTACCGAACACCGCCGCCAGCTCCCGGGCAATACCGATCAGTCCCAGGCAGTCACCGCGGTTGGGTGTCACATCCAGCTCTATTACAGGCTCATTCAGTCTCAGTGCCTCGATGAGCTTGGTGCCGGGGGCGATGTGCGAATCCAGCTTCAGGAGCTCGTCCCTGGAGTCGTCCAGCCAGGCCTCCCAGCCGGAGCACAGGATGCACTGGCTCTCAACCCCGCCGATCTCGGCGGTCTCCACCACCTTGCCGCTTCCCAGCTTGCTTCCCGGCATCGCCACCGGGTACATCTCGCCCAGGTTGACATTGGGCGCTCCGCAGACCGAAACCAGGCTGGTGTAGCCCAGATTGACCTCGACCACCTTCAGCCTGGGGTTCGTCGGATGAGGTTCGACCTTAGTCGCACGCCCGGTCAGGAAGTTCTCCAGGCAGCCCCACTCACCGGGCAGCACCTGCACATCGGAGAAGCCAAGCATCACCAGGTAGTCACACACTTCCTCCGGTGAGACGTCGATCTTCACGAAGTCCTGAAGCCAGCCGAATGGTACTCTCATCAAAGCCCCCTAGAACTGACTCAGCAGTCGCATATCGTTTTCATAAAGGAGCCGTATATCGCCGATCCCGAGTTTGAGGGACGCGATCCTCTCCACGCCCATTCCGAAGGCGAAGCCCGTGACCTTGCGCGGATCATATCCGACATGCTCGAAGACATTGGGGTGCACCATTCCGCAGCCCAATACCTCCAACCATCCCGAATGCTTGCACAAGCGGCAGCCCTTGCCCCGGCAGACAAGACATGATATGTCCAGCTCGGCGCTCGGCTCGGTGAATGGAAAATAGTGGGGCCTGAATCTGATCCGGGTCTCCTCGCCGAATATCTCATGCACGAACGTGGCCAGGGTGCCCTTGAGATCGGCCATGCTCACATCGTAGTCCACGTAGAGCCCTTCGATCTGGTAGAAGCTCATCAGGTGCGAAGCGTCCGGCGTGTCCCTCCTGTGGCACCGGCCGGGGACCACCACCCTGACAGGCGGCGGCTGCGACTTCATCACCCGTATCTGGGCGGGCGATGTGTGAGTTCTCAGGACATAGCCGTCCCCCACATAGAACGAATCGTGATCATCCCTTGAGGGATGCCATGCCGGTATGTTCAGGGCATCGAAGTTATTGTACTCGGTCTCTATCTCCGGGCCTTCGACCGAGGAGAAGCCCATTCCTATGAAGATCTGGACCAGATCGTCCATCATCTGCAGCGTGGGATTCAACCTCCCGCGCTTGAACTTCCTGCCCGGAAGGGTCACGTCCAGAGCTTCGGCTGAAGCCCCTGAGGCGTACTTCTCCTGCTTGAGATCCTGCTTGCGGGATTCGATAAGCGAGCCCAGCTCGGCCTTAACCTCATTGAGCAGCCCTCCGACCTCTTTGCGCCTGTCGGGCTCAACCTTTCCGAGCTTCCTCAGGAGGAGGGTTATCTCTCCCTTTCTGCCCAGATATTTGACCCGAACCGCATCCAGGTCTTCGAGACTGTTGCAGGATTGGATCTCGCCGCGGGCCGCATCCTGTGCCACCCTCGCCTCATCATGCAGATCCATAGGCCTGCTCCAAGGCCTGCTTGGCCTTGCCGACGATCTCGGTGAATGCGGCTTCATCATTCACCGCCAGCTCGGCGAGGATCTTTCTGTCTATCCCCACTCCGGCTTTCTGCAGACCGTCAATCAGCCTTCCGTAGCCAATCCCGTTGAGTCTCGCAGCGGCATTGATCTTCGCTATCCACAGCGCCCGCATCTCCCGCTTCTTGTTTCTTCTGTCTCT
>JASFOL010000080.1:0-6201 GCA_050116545.1 bacterium
TTCCTTTCGCCGCTTACTACCAGCAGGTCACCCTTGACGCTCACCTTGATGTCGTCCTTGTCGATTCCGGGCAGCTCGATGGCGGCCCTGACCTCAGTATCATTCTCCTTGAGGTCCATGCGGGGGCACCAGTCACCTTCGAAGACCTCTCCCTCCGGCGTCTGCTTGCCGTAGAAGTCATCGATAAGACGGTCCATTTCATCCCGGAAAGCCATCACATTCCTGAACGGCGTCCATCTTATGATAGCCATGTTTCCCACCTCCTTTCATAGCTTCACCGCCCTTTATTAGCAACAGGCATGCCAGTAATCCAGAGCGTGCGGCGGGAGGTGGAATGTCTTGATACGCACGCGATTCCGGGAGTTTGGCATCCACACTCAACACCTGGGCTGCCATGTCAATTTGACGGGTGTCTGCCTGGATGATCGTGGAGTGATTGTCTCTCTGCCAATATGGCACACCAGCAGTACCATTCAATAAGGACTTGACAAATACCGGGTGGTTGGGAATCATTCTGAATCGGCATGCGATGGCGCGGCCCTGAATCAGGGCTTCCGCGCTTGTTCGGGGAGATACCGGCGCCGTCGCTCAAGCGGAGGGTAATGATGAGCGGTAAGTTCATTCCCAAGAGAATGTTCCTGACCAAAGGGACGGGCAGGCACAAGGACAAGCTCACCAGCTTCGAGCAGGCGCTCAGAAATGCCGGGATCGCCCACCTCAACCTGGTGAGGGTCTCTAGCATCTTTCCACCGAAATGCAGGCTGATACCCCGGGAGCAGGGCTTGAAGGAGATGAGCACGGGCGAGATCACATTCGCCGTCCTCAGCGAAAACGCCACCTGTGAGCCTCACAGGCTGATCGCTGCTTCGGTGGGAGTCGCGATACCCAAGGCCCGAAGCCAGCACGGCTATCTATCAGAGTATCACAGCTTCGGTGAGAACGAGCAGAAGGCCGGGGAGTATGCAGAGGACCTGGCCGCCAGCATGCTCGCCACGATTCTGGGCATCGAATTTGACCCCGACGCGAGCTATGATACCAAGAAAGACATCTGGAAGATATCCGGAAAGATCGTCCGCACCAGGAACATCACCCAGACGGCGATCGGGGACAAGACAGGCCTCTGGACTACGGTTCTGGCCGGGGCGATCTTCATCGAGTAGCCATGCTGTCGAGCAGCGACACTGCTTGTCCCGGGTAGGTGCCCATGAGCGAATTCATAGACAGGCTGCTGAGCAAGCTCCTGATGGTGGTCGCCTTCCTGGCCGCGGCGTCGCTGGTTGCCCAGTACGGTTTTTTCCTCCATCAGAGATACTCGGGCCTGGTTGTGTGGCTGGACCGCGGTATCATCATATTCTTCATAGCAGAGAGCTTCATCCGTCTGCTGATCAGCCGGGAGAAGCTGGTCTATCTGAAGACCCACTGGATCGACTTCGCCTTCATTGCCTTCCTGGCCACCGTGATCATCTCGCTGAGGTTTTTCGCGAAGTCTGAAATCGTCTCGGCATCCCTTGCGAAGCTGGACATCAGGTCGGTGACCAAGGCCTATATCATTGCAGTACAGGTCTATATCGGTTCGGTGCTCTTCCTCAAGACCGTTGACGCCAATCGTTTCATAGCCAGGCTCAACCTGACCGCGCCCCAGCTGGTTCTGTTGAGTTTCGCCTCGGTGATCGGTGTTGGAACCCTGCTTCTGTTGATGCCCAGGGCCACCGCGACGGGCCACAGCATGCCTTTCATCGACGCTCTATTCACGGCGTCATCGGCAACATGTGTGACGGGCCTGATAGTGGTGGATACAGGGTCCTACTTTTCCAGGCTGGGCCAGGGGATAATCCTGGCGCTGATTCAGATCGGCGGCCTGGGAATAATGAGTCTGGTGGCTTTCTCTGCGGTGGCGGTCGGGCGGGGGATCGGGATGAGGGAGAGTGCGATGATGAAGGATGTGCTCAGCTTCGACTTCATCGGAGAGGTTACAAAGCTGCTGAGGAATATCGTGGTGATCACCGGGTTCTGCGAGCTGGCCGGTGTACTGGTGCTCTCGCGCCTGTGGGCAGGAGACTTCGCCACCCCGACGGAGACTTTCTATTATGCTCTCTTTCACGCCGTCTCGGCCTTCTGCAACGCGGGTTTCTCGCTCTTCATGGACAGTCTGGAGGGCTTTGCCGGCAGGGCGGATGTGGTGCTCACATTTGCCGCCCTGATCGTGATAGGGGGACTGGGCTTCATGGTGATATCCAATGTCATATCCATGCTGGTTGACCGTATTCGGCGTGAGAGGCCGGGTACCCGGCTTAGCCTTCATTCCCGCATGGTGCTCTTGAGCTCAGTGATTCTGCTGGTGGGCGGGACCGTCCTCTTCTACATGCTCGAGGCCGGAAACTCCATATCGAACCTGCCGCTCGATCGGCAGATTCTCACGGCTTTCTTCTCGTCGGTGACCGCACGGACAGCCGGCTTTTCCACCATGTCGATGGCGGCTCTGGCGACGCCGACAGCCTTGCTGATTGTTCTGCTGATGTTCATAGGCGCCTCGCCCGGCGGTACGGGAGGCGGCATCAAGACCAGCACCATGACCGTGCTCTTGGCCACCCTGAGGTCGATCCTGCGGGGACGGCCCAATGTCGAGTTCCTGAGGCGAGGCCTCCCGCAGGACGTGGTCAACAAGGCGATCTGCGTGGTTCTCCTGGGGCTTGGCCTGGTGTTCGCGTCGACGGTCATCATATCGATTGCCGAAGGAAAACCGTTGATGGACGTTCTCTTCGAGGCGGTTTCCGCTTTCGGCACCGTCGGGCTCTCCCGGGGGATCACCGGAGACTTGACTATGCCGAGCAAGATAGTGATAATTATGACAATGTTCTTTGGGCGTATCGGACCCTTGACTCTGGGTGTTGCGATAGGCCAGAGAGCCAGAGAAACAACATATTCGTATCCCGTCGAAAGGGTGATGATCGGTTAGGAGGGGGAGTCGAACTTGAAGCGAGCCACAAAAACCACGAAGGCCAAGCGGAAGACGGCCGGGAAGGCCGCGAAGAAGGCGACAAAGAAATCCATGAAGAAGGCCGCGAAGCAGGCGACCCGGAAGACCGCAAAGAAGGCGGCCCGGACAACTGCAAAGAAGACCGCGAAGAAAGCAGCCGGCGGGACCACTGCGAAGGCTGCGCCTGAGAAGGCGGGGCGCCCGGCCAAGCTCAAGGGACTCAAGGTCGGGCAGGGGCGTTCGAGTTCAAGGGCTGAGGAGTTGAGATCGATCCTTGAGGCCAAGCGTTCGGAGATCTTGCAGGAGATCAGGAGGGCCAGGCAGGACAGTGTCAAGACCGATCGTGAGACCTATGCAGAGGTTGGAGACCTGGTTTCCGCTTCGGTGGAGAAGGAGAGAGCCTTCGAATATGGTGAGCTGGGCGTTCAGCTTCTCAGAGAGATCGATACAGCCCTTGAGAAGCTCAAGGAGGGCACATTCGGGATCTGCGAGATGTGCACCAAGCCCATAGGAATAAGAAGACTGAAGGTCATGCCGTCAGCCAGACTGTGCATAAAGTGCAAATCTATGGAGGAAGCTTCAGGGCCCGGGGCGAGAGGCCGATCTCCAAAACAAGGAGATTGACAAATCTGGCCCCTTTGTTTATAGTTTAATATGAGGGTTAACACAGGAGGCGGGATATGTTGAAAGCTAAGTGGTTTATCCCGTTCGCTCTGCTACTTGCCTTTGTGCTGAGTACAAGTGTCATGGCGGGCCCACGGCAAAGCAAAGGCGACCCGGATATCGTCGAAGGCATCAAGATAAGAGACGGAATCCGGCAGGTCCAGCTGCTCAGCGCGCCCCAAGCACCCATCATTATTAACATTCCCTTCCTTGGGAGAATAGTGATCATCCGGCAAGCGCAGAGGGATGTACAAGACAATATGTCGAAGAGGCTTTCTGCTGCCTCACCAATGACGCGCAAGCATCGGTAGATCAGGCAGCGGTTTTTGTCTCACCCTTTAAGCTTGCGGGGAAAGGGTGACATGGACAAGCTACACGGCAGTGGCCCTACAGACAAGGATGGACAGGGACGCAGGGGCCCAGGCATAGGGACCTCTCTCGAGGACCTCGGTAACTTCTGCCTTGCCAGCGGTGAATTCACCACAGCCATAGAGTACTTCAATAAGCTTTTAGCCCTGACCGGCTCCACCGATAAGCCCAGGCGCGCATCCCTGTTGAGAAGACTGGCCACCTGTTATATGAAGATCGGGAAGTGCGATCACGCGCTGGAACTTCTGGACAAGGCCTTTGTCCTGGTTTCCGAAGGCGAGGATCCTGTGGAACTTGCCCGGATAATCGGTGAGCGCGGCTGGGTGCACTTCAAGCGTGGGGAGTATGATCTCTCAGAGGCCGACCTCGAGTCGGGGCTGGATATACTCCTGGGCGACGACAGGGGTGGCGAAATCGCCCGGACATACAACAGGCTTGGGGGCATCGCGTTCAGAAAGGGAGAGTATGAGGAGGCCTTTGACCTTCATCGTGCCGCTCTCTCTGCAGCGAGAATAACCAAGGACCGGGAACTGACCGGCGTTTGTCTCAACAATCTGGGTCTTGACTGCAAGAACTTAGGCCGCTGGAGCGAGTCGCGCGTCTACCTGGAAGAGGCGCTCAAGATCGCCGAGGAGATCGGGCAGCATCTTGAGAAGGGCGTCCGGCTAAGCAATCTCGGCGTGATCTATTCCAAGATCGGCCTCTGGAAAAAGGCGCTCCGGTGCTGGACCGATTCGGCGGAAACGCTGACGCGCATAGGCAATACCTGGGATGTTGCGGCGGTTCATCTTGCTCTGGGGCATTATTACCTGACCTACCGTGATTTCGAAAAGGCCGAAGAATACTACATAAAGGGTCTCAAGGAGAGCTCCGACAATGGCGACGCGCGCAACTCGGCGCTGAGCCTGGAGTATCTCGGGGACCTCCACTTCGCATGCGACAGGGTTGATTCGGCGCACCGCTGCTACGCCGAAGCGCTTGCCATAGCCGAGGAAGTCGCGCCCCGTGGCGATGTGGTTGCCGAGGTGAAGCGCAGGCTGGCGGACGTCGAGGTCAGATGCGGAAACTATGAGGCCGGAGTTGAGCTGGCCGGTGAGGCGCTTCGGATCGCTACCGAGAACAAGGACGTCTATGAGCAGGCCTGTTCCCTGAGGTCCAAAGCCTGCGCCGAGTTCCACGAGGGGGAATGGGAAAGGTCCCGGGCGAGTTTCTCCAGGGCGATCGAGATGCTGGCGGGACTGGGCGACCGTAAGGACCTTGCCCTGGCTTATCTGATGGCGGGCGAGCTCCTCTCATCCCAGCCGTCGTCCTATGCCGAAGCACGCGATTATCTCTCTGACGCCCTGGCGATTTTCGAGGATCTCGGAATGAGCTATGAGGCCGGGCTCTCGGCTCTCTGGCTTGGCCGCATAGCTGCCATGAAGGGGAATGTTGAAATCTGTCACGGGTTGCTGGGCAAGGTGTTGGGGATATTCGGGGAAGAGGTCCCCAGCGACGTCCGCGATGAGATTGACAAGATAGAGAGGGAGGCGGATGAGCAGGTGTCTTCGCTTTCGGTCAGTGAGCCCAATGACCTGGCCGGTTTCAATGCGATAGTGGAACGGATCCTTGCTGCCCGCGGCCAGGCGAAGAAACTCGAGATCATACTGGACGCATGTGTTGAGAGAACGGCGGCCGACAGGGGGCTGATGCTGCTGAGACACAATGACAGCCTGAAGCCTCTTGCATTGAGGGGCATCGACTCCGCAGAGGTTGCCCAGATCACATCGGCGGTCTCGGAAATGCTCCTGATCGCGGATTCCTCAGGCAAGCCGCTGGTCAGCACCAATGTGAACAAGGATGGCCGGCTGACCGCGAACAGCACTGCGGACACTCCGGACGGCGCCGCACTCTGCGTGCCGATATCAATCAGCGGGGGAGGGACAGGCTGCGTCTATCTTGATTGCGAGAGTAAGGGCACCTTCTTCAATAAGGACGATGTCGAGTTCGTGATAGCGCTTGTGGGCATAGCCAAGGGCGTGCTCTCCGAGGCGCAGCTGGACAAGTACATGGAGGAGACCAGGTTCCTGAGGGCGAGGCTGGACAAGACCACGCCGATCAAAGGCATTATCACTCAAAACAGGAAGATGCTGGAGATCCTTGAGACCGTGAGATTCCTGTGTAGCGCCTCGACCACGGTGCTGGTGGAGGGG
>JASFOL010000081.1:0-6158 GCA_050116545.1 bacterium
CTTCATCACTCTCTTCACGATCGTTTCCGAGCTGGGCCTGAGCTCATCCCTGATCAAGTTTGTCAATGAGGCCCAGGACCGGGAACGGCGCCGCGAGGTGGTCTCCACGGTTCTGGGTGCCTCTCTCTTGCTGGCGGTCCCCCTGGCGGTGATCTGCGCTCTTCTGGCGAGCCGGCTTTCCACTGTGTTTCTGGGCTCTTCCGCATATGGGTACCTGATCTTCATCGGGATCGCGGGAGGCCTGGGCAATGCGATTCTCCAGGTCGGCCTCTCCTTCGAGCGCGCCCTGGCAAGGTCGTCCCGGTATGTCCTTTACACTCTTCTGAAAGGCGTGCTGGCGCTGGGGCTCTCCGTGACCCTGGTGGTCGCGTTTAACAAGGGTGCCTACGGGCTTCTGCTGGGCGCTGCCGTTCCGCCGCTTCTCATAGGGCTGGTGATCTATGGGCGCCTCGTCAGCCGTTTTGCCATCAGGCTTTCTAAATCGGTTTTCAGGAGTGTCCTGGGCTTCGGCAGCCCGCTGGTCCCTATGAACCTTGCCATGTGGGTGCTGACCTATTCCGACATCTACCTGCTCCGCAAGCTGTCGTCTGAGCCCGGCGCCCTGGCCGAGGTAGGGCTCTATCAGTATGCCCATGAGATTTGCCTGGTGCTGGTGCTGCCGATCACCTCGCTAAACCTGGCCTGGCCCCAGTTCCTCTTCTCGAATCACTCCAGGCCCGGAGCCGAAGACACGTTCGCACGCGTGCATCTCTACTTCTCATGCTTCCTGCTGATGATGGCTTTCCTGCTCTCCGCTTTCGCGGGCGGGATCATCGGCCTGGTGGGAAGCGCGCAGTACCGGGGATCATCGGCGGTGATACCCTATCTGGCCGGTTCACTTGTGTTCTACGGCTTCTCGGTGATCTTCTCATCGGGGCTGTATGTCGCCGGCCGGACACGCATCCTGGCCGGGGTGGTAACAGGCTGTGCCCTTTTGAATGTCGTCCTCAATATCCTGCTGATACCCGGCATGGGAAAGGAGGGCGCCGCATTGGCCACCTTCGCCACCAATGTGGTTATGGCCTCAAGCGTGCTGGCCTTCTCCCAGGCCGCCTATCGTATTCCTTTCAGGCTTGCCCGCACCTTCGCCGGAGTGCTTCTCGGGGTCGCCGGTATTGCGGCACTGGCAAGGGGGGGCGCCTCCGGGCCCGGCGGCGGATTGCTGATACGCGCGCTGGCGGCGGCAGGTTTCTCTGTCCTTCTCTTCGGCCTGCTGGGACTGGGGTACCGGGACCTCAAGGCGGCCATTGCTGTTGCCGGCTCGATCCTCAAGCCCGGCTCGCGATCCGAAGAGCGGCGGGACCGGGTGATAGACATATAAGCCTCTAGACCCTCCCGAATGAGTGCGGAGCGGGTTTTCCCCCTTGTGCCCGGCAATATTGGATAGTCGCGAAACCTGCGCAACCTCATGCGAATCATAAGGTTTGACATGGTGAGCCATTTATGGTAAGCTGTAAAGGACTTAGGTCACAAAGGGGGAACAACATGCGTTTTGCGAGCTTTGGTATCTTTCTTGCGTTGTTTTGTATTTTGTCAACTTCTTTTGCGTTTGCTGCGGACCGCCTTGTGACGGTTGAAGCCAATGACTTCAAGGTGACGAGGGGGGTTGTCGAGAGCATAGAAGCCTCCGGTGGAAGGGTCAAGATCGTGATTCCACCGCACTTCATAATGGCTGACATTCCCGATGCCGGCGAGGGCCGCATACTGATGGCCCCGCAGGCTTCCCAGATGTATGGCGGCGAGCTGGAGCCGGGTGATTTCCAGAGATTCGGACCGGAAGCGGCTCACGTGATCGCGGCCTGGAACAATGTATTCATGGGCCGGGCCGCTCAGGCCGGGCTGGAGGAGCCTCCTTCCCCTTCCCACAGGCCGCTGATAAACGATGCCCTGATCCCCCCGGATGATCTGGGGAACATGCTTCTGATGAACCCGCCCGGAGCCAAATACTATGATACCAGCGAGTTGATGCTTGGAGACGTCGCCCTGGCGGTCGTCCTGGCCGAGAGTGATGGCAGCATTGACCCCGAGAGCGAGAACTGGACCACCACCGAGAAGAACAATGTCACCAGCGAGATCATAAACGGCCTGAACTGGTATGTCAGCAAGGCAAAGTGGCGCGATCTCACCTTCTACACCGTCTTCGAGTATGATGTCCCCACAGGCTACGAGCCCATCACCAGGAACGGCCCTTCCGGCGATGTGACCTGGGTGGCGGACTGCCTGGCCTATCTGGGACAGACCACTTCCCGGGACTACTGCAACAACTTGAGAACCAGCCTGGGCACGGATTGGGCCGCGGTCACCTATATCGCAGACTCTAGCGCCGATGGCAACAATATGTTCGCGGACGGGCTGTTCGCATACTCATACCTGGGCGGCCCCAACTTCATAATGACCTATGGGAATGATGGGTGGGGCATCGGCAATATGGATGCCGTGATGGCGCATGAGCTGGGCCACATATTCTATGCCCTTGACGAGTACCAGAGCGCCGGCTCCGGATGCACCGCAAGATCGGGCTATCTAAACTATGAGAACCAGAACAGCTGCGCCCCCAGCGGGTGCGGCGGCTGCGCCTCGAACGTGAGTTTCTGCATAATGAGGAGCGTCGGCCTGGGTTCGGCCTCGGTATGCGCTTATACCAAGGGCCAGATTGCCTGGCTGGACAGTGACGGCGACAGTATATGTGATGTCAATGACACTTATCCCGAGACCTGGCTTTACGCTTATGCGCCGGACCCCTGCTTGACCTTCACGCCGACATATGCAGGCTCCTCCGAGGTGGGCATGCTGGAGAACCTGAATCCGAGGAGCATGTTCAATCACGATATCACAATGAACCGCATCGCAAATGTGGAGTTCCGCGTCGACGGCGGACCCTGGCAGGACGCGGTCGCCAATGATGGAGCTTTCGACGGCAGAAGAGAGGGATACCATTTCACCACCGATCCCCTTGCCGGCGGCACGCATATCATCGAGACCAGGGCGATCCACACATTTGGCAATTTCGATACCACCTACGCCGCAGACACCCTGACTGTGGACCCTGGTTCGGGTATCGATCCCAGAGTCGCCGGCGGGCCGGTGTCGGTCCAGGCCAGCCCCAACCCATTCGGTCCCCGGGTGGAAATCTCATACAATATACCCGGCCGGTATGGAACGGGAGTTTCGGCATCGATGAAAGTCTACGATGTTCATGGCCGTGAGGTGGCAAGCCTGATGGGTGGCATAAGAAGCCCGGGTCCGGGCAAGTTCACCTGGGACGGCGAACTGGCTGACGGAAGGCCGGCGCCCAGCGGAATCTACTTCGTCGATTTCGTGGCGGGCGGCGAGAAAGTCGTGAAGAAACTGGTGGTGGCCAGGTAGTCGCCGACCAAAGGCCTTGAGAGAGCTTTCCTCCTGTGGTAAACACCGCTATGGTAAGTTCCCGGCTAGTGCTATGCTCTTGCCTGATCTGATCGCTTGGCTTAGATTTATGCCATCGCAAAAGGAGGCAGCTATGAAGAGACTTGCAGGTCTGGTTATTCTGGGAATCCCGGTGGCATTGGCGCTCAGCTGCGGCAGCGAAGGGATAGTGGCGAGCGGGGGAGACTTCATATTGTCTCTCGATGATCTGAGATTTGAGGTTTCCCAGATGGGTCCCAATTCCTCATACAGGGACACGGATGAGGACAGACTTGAAGTCGTCGAAAAGCTGGCGGCGAGGCATTTCCTGGCCAGGGAAGCCGAGGCCCAGGGTTTTGGCGATGAGGTCCTCGAGGCAGAGGTGGCCCGTGCAGGAAAACAGGCTGCCGCGGAGGCCTATCACGAGTGGAAGCTGGACAAGACAGTCCAGACCCCGAGGATTCAGAGACTGGCCTGGTTTTCCAATCTCGACAGGAGGCTCCATATAGTGGACCTCCACTTCATGGTGTATGAAGTCGCCGAAGAGGCCCTTGATGAGATCAGGAGGGGATATGGCCTGGAGAGCCTGACCGCGCAGGCTGAAGGCCGGGATGACTTCATAGTCCATGACATGGGCTGGCGGGTGTGGAAAGAGCTGGACACCGGGGTCGCCGATGTGGTGTTCAGGCTGGATGTCAATGAGGTCAGCCCGATAGTGAAGGGAGCGGATGGATATCATCTGTTCTATCTGGCCGGAGCCGAGAAGCTTGGTCTGGGCCTTGAGATCCAGTCATTGAGGTCCAAGAAATTTCTGAGGGCGATGAAAGAGGAGAGACTGCTCGAGAAAGAGAGGGCGGAGCTGGTCGACAGGTATGATGTGAGCTTCAATGAGGAGGCGATCGATGCCGCCCTGAGGACCTTCGCGATGGCGTTTAAGAATGAGCGGCCGGATGACGACCTGATGGCCGGTGTGGTTCTGACCTATCCGGAGGGACAGGTCCTGGTCGGCGATCTCTTCAGCGCCTATTTTTCGCTGCCAGATGACTCACGCCCATATGTGGGGGATCGTCACGGAATCATGGAAACGGCCATCGACCTGGTTATGCCGGATCTGGAAGCCATGGCAGCGTTTGACATGGGATTCGACAGGTCCAGGCAGGTCATGTGGGCCGAGAAGAGAGCCCGTGAGGATTACCTGGTGGCCTTGATGGAGGACTATTTCAGGAGCCAGATCGTAGTCACCGAGGATGATCTCCGGCAGTACTACCAGGAACGGAGAGAGGACCTCAAGATACCTGCGCGCTACAAGGTCAGCAGGATTCTGACCTCTACCGCGGCAGATGCGCGCCGCGCCCTCCGGCGGGTGAGATCAGGTGAGGACTTCCTGGAGATATCCGCCGAGATGTCCGAGATGGAGCCAAGAGCCGAGGTCACCGGAGAGCTGGAGTGGATGTCGGTTGGATACATAGCGTCCTTCGATTCGGCTCTGGCGGGGCTCAAGCCGGGTGAGATCACAGGAGTCTTTGAGTCCACTTCCGGATTCGAGATACTGAGGCTTGACGACTGGCAGGACGCCGTCTATCCGACCTATGAGGAAGCCGTGCCTCGCATGAAGATGTATGTGACCAATTCCAGGGCGGATGAGGACCTGGCCGAGTGGGTGAAGGCCAGGAAGCTGGAAGTGGGGTTCCATATCGACGAAGACCTGATCAGGAAAAGCACATTTCCTTTTCCGGACTATGTGTCAAGGCGCCGTCAGTATGAGGAGCGGCAGGAAAACCCCGAGGAGCCGGTGCTCCCGAAGATAGAACTCTGATCACCGGCCGGAAGTATCACCAGGGCCTGAGGGATCGACGGCCGATTCCAGGAGCCGCATATTGCGCTTTGCGTTCCGGTTCTGAGGGTTGACCTCCAGAGCCCTTTTCCACAGTTCAAGGGCCTCGGCCTCCCTGCCGGTTTTCGCATAGATCACGCCGAGGTTCACCAGCGAACCCTCATGCCGGGGGTCCTCGCTTAGAATATCTTCATATAGCAGGCCGGCCTCTTCAAGATCGCCGCTGCTCTGCAGGATGGCCGCGCGATTGTACCTTGTGGTGATATCATCGGCCGGTCCCAGGTTGGCCCGCTTCAATACTTCACTCGCCCGGTCCGGGTCCCCCATCTCGGCATAGACCCCCGAGAGGGCCATCAGAATGCCTTTGTCATCAGGGTTCATGCCGGCCGCCCGCTCATAGGCTTCCGCGGCCGCTGCCAGATCGCCCTCCTGACGGAGAACACCGGCAAGGTTGGCCTGGGCCCTCCAGTTGTCCGGGGCGATCTCGAGTTCTTCCAGAAAGAGCTCCCGGGCCTTGTCCAGGTCACCGCGCTGCCTGTAAACCGATCCCAGGATATTGTGGGAATCCTCCAGATAGGGTGCGTACTTCATCGCCCGTCCTGCCGCATCTTCGGCGCGCTCCAGGTCACCCAGGCTGAGATAGAGCATGGCCAGTGAACGAAGCGCGGTGGCCTGTTCCGGCTGCAGCTCCACCGCCTTCTCCAGGTACCCGACAGCCTCCATCCTCAAGCCCTGCTTCATGCTGACGATGCCCAGCTGCTCATAGGCCTCGGCCCATTCAGGATTGATCTCGGCGGCTTTGCGGAAGCAGACCGCCGCCTCCTCATCCCTGTCCAGCTCCAGATAGACCTTGCCCTCCTGAGTGTATGATTGGGCAAGGTCCGGAAGCGTCTCCCCGGTC
>JASFOL010000082.1:0-6154 GCA_050116545.1 bacterium
CGAGTCTGCCCGGGCCCGCCTTGAAGCTCTGGGATACGACAATGTCCATGTCAGGATCGGCGACGGATACGAAGGCTGGGAGGAATACGCTCCCTTTGACCGCATCATCGTGACCTGCGCGCCGACCGATATTCCCCAGCCCCTGGTGGATCAGCTCAAGGAAGGCGGTATCATGGTCATCCCCGTGGGAAATGCCGGCTTCCAGTATCTCTACCGAGTCAAGAAGGTGGGTGGAGAGGCCGAGACCGAGAAGGTGATACCGGTCAGCTTCGTTCCCTTGACCGGGCCTAATGCCAGGTGACAGAGCCGGGCAGGGAGGAACATGAGCGAGAGAATTAGGGGAGAAGCCCTGACCTTCGACGATGTGCTTCTGCTGCCGGCAAGATCAGACGTCCTGCCGTCCCAGGTGGATATCCGCACCCGGCTCACCAGGAATATCGAGCTGAATATCCCGATAGTCAGCGCGGCGATGGACACGGTGACGGGTGCCGGCCTGGCTATCGCCATCGCCCGTGAGGGAGGAATAGGATTCATCCACAAGAACATGGGAATCGAAGAACAGGCTGCCGAAGTCGACCGTGTCAAGAGATCGGAAAGTGGAATGATAACCAACCCGTTGACTCTCGGTCCTGAGGCAAGAGTCGCCCAGGCGCTGGAGCTGATGGCGAAGTTCAAGATATCAGGAGTCCCTATCACCGACAGCACAGGAAAGCTTGTGGGCATTCTCACCAATCGGGATCTCAGGTTCAATCAGCGGACCGATGTACCCGTCAGCGAGATGATGACCTCGGATGGCCTGATAACCGTGCCCGAGGGCACCACGCTGGAAGAGGCCAAGGTAGTGCTGCACGAGAACCGGATCGAGAAGCTCCCGGTTGTGGACAAGGATTTCAAGCTCAAGGGCCTCATCACGGTGAAGGACATAAAGAAGAAGATTGAGTATCCGAGGGCCTGCACAGATGAGAAGGGCAGGTTGAGAGTGGGCGCGGCAGTGGGGGTCTCGGCCGACACGCACGAGAGGGTGAAGGTGCTGGTCGGCGCGGGTGCCGATGTGATCACGGTGGATAGTGCCCACGGACATTCGACCGGCGTGTTGAGGACCGTTGAGAAGATCAAGACAGACTTTGAGAGCATAGACATTGTCGGAGGAAACGTTGTTACCCCTGAGGCGGTCAAGGCGCTGGCCGAGGCCGGAGCGGACGCGGTCAAGGTCGGGATAGGGCCCGGGTCGATATGCACCACCAGGGTAGTGGCCGGGGTCGGACTTCCTCAGGTTACGGCAATCATGGATTGCCGCCGCGCAGCCGATGATGCGGGCATTCCTTTGATAGCAGACGGCGGTGTCAAGTATTCCGGTGACGTGGTCAAGGCGATTGCGGCGGGAGCCCATGCGGTGATGATCGGAAGCCTGTTCGCCGGCACGGAGGAGAGTCCCGGTGAGCTCGTTCTCTATGATGGCAGAAGCTACAAAGTCTATCGTGCGATGGGCTCTCTGAGCGCCATGAAAGATGGCAGCAGCGACCGGTATTTCCAGGAGGGGGTCGACCAGCGCAAGCTGGTCCCCGAGGGGATAGAAGGCCGGGTACCTTATCGCGGCCCGCTGTCGGCCACGGTATTTCAGATTGTGGGCGGCTTGCGCGCCGGCATGGGCTACTGCGGAACTCCGGATATCCAGAGCCTGAGGACCAGGGCGGAGTTCGTGAGAATCACGGCCTCGGGGTTGATCGAGAGCCATCCGCACGACATCAATATAACGAAGGAAGCGCCCAATTACAGGCCTCCGGGCGTTCGGTGAGCGGAGTATCGATCCAAATGGACGCCATGACCTCCTGATCGGGCTATACCATCGAGGTTGAATTATGGATCCGGAAGAAGTCAGAAAGACCGCTGAGTGGATCGCCCATGGAATGGGGGCCGTGGTCTTCGGTGTCGCCGATCTCGGAGAGCTGCAGGACGAGTCAGACGAAGTGTCATTGAAAGGCCTGACCACGGGCATCTGTTTCGGATACAGGCTGAGCGATGTCGTGCTTGACGGCATAACCGACCATCCCACGCGCACCTATCAATACCATTACAGGCAGGTGAATACGCTGCTCGACCAGATAGGACTTCGGCTGACCACCTATATCCAGAACCTTGGTCACAGGGTTTTCCCTGTTCCATCCTCACAGATAGTCAGCTGGGAACGGCTGACAGGGCATGTTTCTCACCGTGCGGTGGGAAGGCTTGCAGGGCTCGGCTGGATCGGCAGAAACAACCTTCTGGTCAATCCCAGGCACGGATCGAGGATGAGGTATGCGACCGTCCTGACCGATCTTGCCCTGCCCGCCGATCAGCCGCTCGAGGAAGGCTGCGGTGAATGCCGGGCCTGTATCTCGGCCTGTCCGGGTAAAGCTATCGGTGATGGGCCGGCCGACTTCGACCTGGAGAAGTGCAAGGAGACCATCGATGAGATCAGGAAACCCGCCAATATAGGCTCGCGCATCTGCGGCCTCTGCGTCAAGGCCTGTCGCGGAAAAGGCTAGCCCGCCCTCGCGAGGCATACCATCGCCTCCTCGGTGCTTGACCGGGGCCGCGCCATATGATATTGGAAATCTGAGTCACTTGTGGAGGAGGCACTTCATGGATGTTAGGCCGTCTTATGAAGACACTCATCTCATAGTAGCTGCCATAAGGGTGCTCTCGAACAGTGCCGCCAAGCCGCCGACGCCTGATGATGTGGCTGAGCTTCTGGACAAGCCTCCGGACCTGATCAGGAGCCTGATCATAGTCCTCGGGACGGAAGGCATTCTCCGTGTGGTCGAAAACCCATTCGAGATCAGGGCCGAGGTCGCGGACTATCTCAAGATCGAGGAATTGCCCAGGGCCAGCGAAGTGCCCTCGATCAAGAGCGAGCTTGACGAATTCGTCAAGCGCAGAAGAGAAGCCCATGATAAGACCGGGAAGTCATTGAGCCTGGATGAAATCGAGAAGAAGAACAGGGAGAAGATGGCCAGGCTTGAGGACGAAATGAAGCGGATGCGGGGCAAGCCCGAACCGCCGATCAGTTGACAAGCCGGTCAGGGCTTGCGCTTTATTGCCAGCACCACGCAGACCACTATCCCGCCGTAAAGCACAAGGCTGGTTACCACAAGCATTGCGATAGCGGATCCGGGCAGCTTGGCCAGTATGCTCGCGAACAACTTAAGCCTGACTCCTCTTCTTGGCCCTCATGAGCAGCAGGGCAACGATAGGCAGGGCTATCACTATAGCCCAGCCTGCGGTGAATTCCGCCCACCTCGGATAGCTTTCATATGAGCCGAATATCCGGTCCTTTATCTCAAGCGCGATGGCGATGGCGAGAACCACGGGCGTGACGAACATGATCATCACGTCCCACCACTTCCCGATGGAGAACTCCGACTTAGAGTTCACATAGTCGCGCACTCTTCCCGTGCCGTAGAAGTAGCCGACTATAACGCATTCAAGCAGGCCTACGATCGCAAGCGCGAAGTTGTTCATAAAGTGATCGACTATGTCCAGCCAGTAGTAGCCCGAACGCGTGGTGAAGATCAGTCCCACCAGGATTCCCACAAAAGCCACACCGAAATTGGCCCTGAGCCGCCGCGAATTGAACTTGTCCATGAATCCCGCCGCGACGCCCTCCACGAGCGAGAAGGCCGAATCTATTGCCAGTGTTATCAGCATAATGAAGAAGACTGCCCCGAAGAAAACAGCCGCCTTGCCCAGGGTGCTTATGATGCTCGGGTAGGCGATGAAGGCCAGGCCGAACCCCCTGGCCTGGCTGGAACCCAGCACCTCGGCGACATCGACTCCCATCTTGCTGGCATAGTGGCCAAGCGTGCCGAAGACGGCGAAGCCGCCGAGGAACGACGTGCCGCAATTGGCCAGAGCGACGATGAAGGCATTATTGACGATATCCGACCGGCGCGGGAGGAAGCTGGCGTACGCAATCATCACCCCGAAGCCCACCGACAGGGAGAAAAACACCTGCGTATATGCGGCGAGCCAGACCTTGCTATCGGCAAGCGCCGCGAAATTCGGGGTAAGGTAATAGGCGATCCCCGCCTCGGCCCCGGGGAGCGAGACGCCCTTTATCACGAATATCACCAGGCAGATCCAGGGGAGCGGCACCGTGAGGTAGACCACCTTTCCGACGCTCCTTGCCCCTTTCCATATGCACAAGAGGACCAGGATCCATGAGATCGCCAGGGCCGCAAGGATGGATGGATTCAAGGGGAAGATGTCCTTCAGGTTGCTCGAGCGGTTGAGGAAGGTGTTGTGGAAGAAGTCCTGGGTTTCCTGGCCCATTCCCCACGACAGGTCGAACGAGAACCGGAAGTAATTCAGGCACCAGGCCATGATCACAGCATAGTAGGCTATGATCATGAAGCCCACCCCGCAGGCCATCCATCCCACCCACTCCCTTTTCTTGCCCGTCCCCGCGAAGGCCTTTGGAGCCGATCCCTCCATCTTGTGCCCCAGACCCATCTCGAGTATCAGAAGCGGGATACCGGCCGTGAAGAGGGCCACGAGATAGGGAATGAGAAAGGCGCCTCCTCCGTGCTTGAAGCATATATACGGAAAGCGCCAGACATTTCCCAGTCCGATTGCGGAACCGATTGCCGCGAAAATGAAGGAGATTCTTGACGGCCAGTATTCTTTCTCCACCTTGCCCGGCCCCCTTTCGGGTTGAGTGAGTTGTAAGTGTATTACCCGATTACCACATGGGCCGCCGGGGTGTCAACTTAACTTTAGCCAGGCAGATTGAAGAGTGATCCGGGCCAGTGTGGAGACTGTGGCCAGGCAGATTGAAGAGTGATCCGGGCCAGTGTGGAGACTGTGGCCAGGCAGAGTGAAGAGTGTTCCGGGTCAGGGCAGAGCGCGTAATTGGCAGGATGTAGACTGCGCTCAGGGTATTACTCGAAGACAAGATAGAAGCATCTCTGGCCGGGGCCGCCCCCACCGGCGCTGGCTTCCTCGACGGCGCTCTCTATGAGGTTGATCACTGCTTTCAGCTCGAAGGGCTTCGCGATCTTGGCAATGGCACCGGAGTCTATGGCTTCATCCATCAGCCGGTCCTCGGAGAAGCCGCTCATCATGACCACCTTGGTCGCCGGGTCGAAGCTGAGTATGGTCTTGCAGGCATCGAGGCCGTTCATGTGAGGCATCCGCATATCCATGAAGACAATATCGTAGTGGTTTTCTTTGCACTTCTTCACCGCCACATCGCCATCGTCGGCGGTTTCGACATTGCCGCCCAGGGACTCCGCGACATCCACAAAGAAGTCACGGACGATCTGTTCATCGTCGACTACAAGGATAGTCCCGCTCATGTGACCGCCACCTCGTCTGGATTCCAGCACTCCTCAAGTGGAACCAGCAGTTTCCGGCTGAACACCTTGCACTCCTTACAATGTGGAGGATGAGGATCGCCTTTCCGGCGGTGCCTCTTGGCGATTTCCTGCCAGCAGGTGTGCCCCTTCAGGTTCTTGTACGCAGGACAATTCTCCTTTTCGAATCCACAGACCTCGAGGCAATCGACGAGATCCCAGCATGGCGGAGCATTCAGCACGGGCAGCGAGATTCGGAACACGGTTCCCCTTGTCTTGACGCTGTGCACTTCGATTTGCCCGCCGTGGTCCTCGATGATCCCCAGGCTTATGGAAAGCCCCAGGCCGGTGCCCTTGCCGACATCCTTGGTTGTGAAGAAAGGATTGAAGATATCATTGATGGTTCCCGCATCCATTCCCTCGCCGCTGTCGGAAACCAGGACCTCCACAAAGTCGGTCTGGGCGCTTTGCCTCGAAGTTATGGTTATCGTGCCCGAACCCTTGGGATCGATCGCATCCTTCGCGTTTGAGACCAGATTGAGGAATACCTGCTCCAGCTGGTTTGCGTCCGCAAGCACCTTGGGAAGGTCGGACGCAAGATCACGCTTCACCTTGATATTGTGAGACCGGAGCTGCTCGCCCAGGAGCATCAGGGCGTCGTCTATTGGCTGATTGATGTCGGTCTCCGCATATTCGAACTTGGACTGGCGCGCGAAGGTCCTGAGATTGCTGACTATCTTGGTCATCCTCACGCACTGGTCTTCGATCTTCTTGGCATAGCGCCATTCGGGCGTGTCCTCCTCGAGCTTCAAGAGCAGGAG
>JASFOL010000083.1:0-6152 GCA_050116545.1 bacterium
TCTGGTGGGAGAAGACCGAATACACTCTTCAGGTGGACTTCACCGGGCCAACCGGGAAGTAGGCGGGAGGGGACAAAAGAAGGAGCAGCGCCCTGTTTGCACAAGCCTCAAAAGGGGACAGCGCCCGGTGTCGCACGACGACAGACAAAAAAGGTGACAGGCACCTATTTCCGTGCGGAAATAGGTGCCTGTCACCTTTTATTGTTTCGACGAAGGCAGCATGAGGCGGAGCGATGTGACGCCTTTGTCGCCGGCCTTGTCCACCATGTAGATCTTGAGTTTCGGGAGCACCTTCTCCATCTTCTCCAGGTAGATCCGCGATGCCGTGATGCTCCTGTTCCTCGAGTACTCTCCATAGAGTGAGAGGAAACGCTCGGCCTCGCCTGTGGCACGCGCCACGCGCTCATTGCTGAAACCTTCGGCGTCCCTGATCATCCGTTCGGCCTCTCCCCTGGTGGTGGGAAGAATCGCGTTCCTGTAACCCTCGGCCTCATTGACGAGGCGGTTCTTATCTTCCCTCGCGCTGGCGACATCCCGGAAAGCATATGCCACCTCTACCGGAGGAGTGATCTCCTGGAAGTAGGCCCCGATGGTCTCGATCCCGACATTGTAGGAATCAAGCACTATCTGTATCCGGTCCTTGACCAGGTTCTGAGCCTTGAGTTTCTCGGTCATCAGAAGCGCATCCACCCCCATCGAGCCCACGATCCGGGTCATGGCTTCCTCCGCGGCCGCCTCCACCAGCAGGGTCGCGTCTTCGGTGGCGAAGAGATAGGCGACCGGATCGCTGATTGCATACTGGACAATCATCTGGATCAGGATCACATTGGTGTCGCCGGTCAGCATCTCCAGCCCGCTTCCCGGAGGCGCCTGCCGTATGCCCCCGCCCTTCTCATTGACGAAGACTTTCTTGATCTCGGCGGTCTTCGGCTTGTAGACCCGCTCAAAGGGATAGGGCAGGCGATAGTGGATGCCCGGCGGGACGCCGTACCTGGCCAGCTTTCCAAAGCGCACCACAACTCCCTGCTCCTCAGGCTGGATGGCGTAGATGCCGGTCAGGAAATAGACAGCGACCGCGACGAAGACCACAATCGCGATGAACCTCCGATTGCGGTACGGGATGTTCTTCACCCCGGAAAGCAGAATGTCTTTCCAGGATGTTCCGCCGATTTCGTCCACCTTCAACCCCGTTCTTCCATGGTCAATCTCACATCCTCAATCCGTTCAATGCCGCCCGCCTTCGCATCATCCCCGGCCAACCTGCGGCGCGGCCCCTCAATTCCCCGGCTGGCCCTCGGTCAGGAGCTCCAGGAGCTCAGAATCGGTCGACAGGACCACCGTGGTCTTCTCATTCAGGAAGGTCTCATATGCCTGAAGCGTCCGCACCAGTTTGTAGAACTTGGGGTCCTGGCTGAAGGCGGTCGCGTAGATCCTGGCCGCCTCGGCCTCACCTTCGCCCTTTATGGTCTCGGCCTCCCTGTAGGCCTGTGCCATCATGGTGCGTTTCTGTTTATCGGCATCGGCCCTTATCTTGATCGCCTCTTCATCGCCTTCCGAGCGGTACTGCTTGGCCATGCGCTGCCTCTCGGCCCGCATCCTCTGGAAGACGCTCTCGAGGTTCTGTTCCGGCAGCTGAAGCTGTTTCATCTTCACATGCTTAACATCGATCCCGTAGTTCTTGAGCGCGCGATCCCTGCAATTGTCGGTCACCACCGCCATGATGCTGTCGACCACAACCTCCTCCGGATCGATCGAGACCAGGGAGGAGAGGGGGATTTTGCCGATCGCCGCGCCCACCTCGG
Organism: bacterium; assembly: GCA_050116545.1. GTDB lineage: Bacteria > Arandabacterota > Arandabacteria > Arandabacterales > Arandabacteraceae > JAUVJV01. Next base: position 1,803 of record JASFOL010000083.1, read on the forward strand.
CGGCGATCACGTCGGCCAGCAGGATCTCGGCCGTCCTCCGCTCCCGCACCGATGCCAGGAAGGTCCTGGGGTCAACAATCTGCCAGGCCGCATACATATTGAGAATGATGTTTTTCTTGTCCGCCGTAAGGTATTCGCTGGGCTTCACGTCATAGAGAAGAAGCCGCTTGTCGAATCTGCGTACGCTCTGCACCGGATCCGGAAGCTTGGCATAGAGCCCTGCCTCACGGATCACCTTGACCGGCTTGCCGAACTGGGTGATCACCACCTGCTCTGTCTCCTTGACCTCGAAGAATACCGAGTTCAGGATCAGCAACCCGATGGCGATCGCGACAATCAGGGTGACGACTGACCTCTCCATCTCTACCACCCTCCTCTGGCACCTGTTATGTTTTCATCAAAGAAACGAAGGTCGAGCGGTTCGCCTCCAGCCTCCGGCTCGACTATGAATTTATCCAGTCCGGGAAGCACCCGCTCCATCGTCTCAAGATAGAGCCTGATCTCAGTTACATCCCGGTTCTTAGAATATTGTTTGAGGACTTCCTCGAATCTTGTCGCCTCACCCGCGGCCCGTTCGACGGCCTCCAGTTTCTCGGCCTCGGCCTGGGCCAGCATCTCCGTGGCCAGGCCCCTGCACTCGGGTATCAGGCTGTCGCGATAGCCTTCGGCAAGGTTGATCCTGCGGTTCTTATCCTCCCGGGCGCTGGCCACGTCCCTGAACGCCCCCACCACCTCAATCGGCGGATGAACATCCTGGAGCTCCACGGTGACCACCTCTATGCCCGAGGCGGATTCGTCAAGAAGGGCCTGCAGCTCGGTCAATACCCTGTCCTCGATCTGGTCGCGGTCGGTGGTGAGCAGCAGCTCGATCTGGTGGACACTCGCGATCCGCCTTATAGAGGCCTCGCCATAAGTGCTGACCAGCACGGCTGGCGCTTCAATATTGAGCACATATCTCAAAGGGTCATTGACCCTGTACTGAATGACGGTGTTGATGTCGATGATGTTCTCATCACCCGTGAAAAGCAATGACTCGTCCAGGCGCTTATCATAGGACCCGGTCTGATGCCGGCTTTCCCATTGATAGGCGCGGGCGCTTCCAGCCGCGCGTCCAAGGGAGCGGAAGCCCAGCTCCACCCGCTGGATCACCGCCACCGGTATCTTCTGAACTCTGTCCACGGGAGCCGGGATGCGGAAATGAAGCCCGGGATGAACACCAAGCCTCGAGAGCTTTCCGAATCTGTAGACGATCCCCTCTTCACCTTCCCGGACGATATAGATGCCGGAAAGCAGCCAGACCCCGAGGACCGCGAGAAATATGATATAGGCATAGCGCTTCCCGGCGCCCAGCCAGCCCGCCGCCCGCGCAATGCCCCCGGTGATGCGGCCTCTCCTGCCGCGTCCACCGGCCACTTCGAAGAGGGCCGATAGAAAATACTCGGTGATCGCAGTTCCACGGGACATGGCCCGCACCGATCCAACCATGATCTCAATACCGGTCACTGCTATGAATATGGAGACCAGGGCCGCTGCGATCCGGTCGAGGTTGATCCCGATCATCACGCCAAAAAGGCCCGCAACCACGGCCACGGTCGAATACACGTCCATCCTGGAATGATAGCCGTCCGCCACCAGGCTGGGCGAGTCCTTGATCTTCCCGATACGAATCTTCATCGTCGCAATGAGATATGATGCAGCGACACAGCCCAGGGCGCCCACGATCACCCAGCCGACGTTCCTGAATTCCCGGGAAGGCTGGCGCAGGGCATCCGCGAAAATCCTCCAGCCGGTGAAGATGATGAAGGCCCCCACCAGCAGGGCGACCACATGCTCCAGCCCCTTCCAGTTGACCAGCCCGCGTTTCTCGCCCGTGGTGGTGATCTTGAGCCCGCCCAGCACGAATATCGAAACGGCAAGATCCGAGATGGAGTGCCAGGCATCGGCGCCCAGGGCGCTCGAGCCTGAGACGCGGGCCAGGAAGAACTTGAAGACCACGAGACCGATATTGACCAGGATCGATATCAGCGCGGCTTTGATTCTGAGGTCCATTAGCAGCCCTTTCGGACTCGTGTTTTGAGATCGAGTTCCGACCCGGCTTCCAGGCCGACCTCCGGTTCAATATCCGGCCCGGTTTCCGGCCCGGCACTTCCGCTATAACTTCCGGGCCCCGGCCCCCGGTCGATCCACAACCCGTACCTATAGTATCAGATTCAGAAGACCTCCTACAATGAGCGCGGTCAGAATCATGACACCTATTGATTTTACCGTATCCAGCGGCCCAAGTTCCCGGAACAGCACGACAAATGTGGCGACACATGGGAAAAACATGGCAAGTGTTGTGGATCCTATGATCAGCTGCTTGATCGTCATATTGAGGGGCGCCAGCATCCCCACCCCTATGTCCTTCCTCAAGAAGCCTATCACAATGGCAAGCACCGCCTCCGGGGGGAGCCCAAGCAGGCGCGTCACCACCGGCGAGGTAATCCGGACAAGGCTGTTCAGGATGCCGAGACCATAGAGCAGATTGATCGCCGCCACGCCCACTATCACCACCGGCAGGGCCTCCTTGAGAAATCCCAGGGAGCGCATCCGGAACTTGATCAGAAGCGTTTTCATATACGGCGGCCGGTACGGGGGAATGTCGGTGAGAAGGGCGGGGACGACACCCCGCGTGAAGAACTTGAGGATGAAACCCAGCGCCAGCCAGACCAGGAAGAGAATGACATAGACAACAGCGACATACCTCATCCCGAACGGTCCGAGAAGGCCCACGATCATGGCCTGAAGCGAAACACATGGCACCCCTATGGATATCATCGTCGCCATGATGAAGCGCTCACGGCGGCTGTCGAGGATCCGGGTCGCCAGGAGCGCAGGGACATTGCACCCCAGTCCCAGGAGCGCGGGGATCACCGCATAGCCGTGGAGGCCGATACGGTGCATGAACCCGTCCAGGAGGATCGCCAGCCTTGGAAGATATCCGATGTCCTCCAGCAGGCCCAGGAGGAAATAGAAAGAGACCACATAGGGCAGCACCATCCCCACCGGGACATAGAGCCCCGTGGTGAGCAGCCCAAAGGACTGGATGAAGTCGATATCGCCGTTTATCAGATTGCCGATCAGAATGTGGTGAAGCAGGGTCCCGGAACCGAGTGATTTGCTTACGCCGGACAGCAGGGGCAAATAGGCCCTGTTGAAGATCGGATCCATCACGAAGCGTATAAGGCTCTCCGCTATCAGTCTGACCAGGCCGAAAGACGCGATCACCACGGCGGCGGCAACGAAGAAGCCGGCGATCGGATGTATGCTTGCGTCCTCCAGTCTCTCCAGGAAGGTGTGATGGTGATGTTGAATCCGCTGCACCGACGCTATTATCTCACCGATCCGGGGCCAGCGCTCCTGCGCGGTGAGCCTGGGCATCTCCGGGTTTCGCGCGCGGGGAATTGCGTGAATCATCTTGCCCAGGCCGAAGCCGCTCCTGGCATTGGTGGGTATCACCGGAACGCCCAGGATCTCAGAGAGTTGCTCGACGTCTATCTCGATGCCGCGATGCTTGGTCTCATCCCAGATATTGAGCGCTACGATAACCGGGATGTCCCGCTCCAGAAGCTGAAGCGTGAGGTAGAGATTGCGCTCCAAATTGGTGGCATCGACCACATTGATGGCCACGTCACCCTCGGAGAGCATTTCGACGGCCACCGCTTCGGCCTTATTCGTGGGATCCAGGCTATAGGAGCCGGGAACATCGATGACCTCGACCTCTTCGGCGCCCATGATGCTGGGGCCGCTGCAGTACTCCACGGTGGTCCCCGGGTAATTGGAGCATGCGACATTGATGCCGGTTATCTTTGAGAAGAGGACACTTTTGCCGACATTGGGATTGCCGACCAGCAGGATCTTCTTCAAGCAGTTATGACCTCTACCAGCACATGGCGGGCAAGCCCCCTGCCGACTGCCACCTGGGTGCCGCCCACTCTCAACAGGACCGGGCCGCCGCGGAGCTCGCTGGTCTTCCTGACCGTCGCTCCGGGTACGATACCCTGGGCAGACAGTTTGAGCGCCACATTCCTTCCACCCACTATCTCCACGATCCGCCCCCTGCTACCCTTGGCCATCCTGTCCAGGGCTATAGGCATATGCCCCCTTGTGCTTGGATTCCCGGCCCGGGACCTTGATGGCCTCCGGGCATCTTCAAGATAACGTTGCCAACACTATACAGCAACCCCCTGCTGCAAGCAACAACTAGTGGGTTCGCATCTTGAACCTCAAATTCAATTTTGGGGTCAGGTACCGATTCAGAGAATTCTCTGAATCGGTACCTGACCCCTTTCTTGAATTTGGCCTGGATTT
>JASFOL010000084.1:0-6136 GCA_050116545.1 bacterium
TGCGCCCATAACACTTGGCGCAGACGCCTCTGGGGGTCTCGCAGGTCAAGACCGACCGGATCTTTATGCCGTCTATGGCGGCCATGTCGATGGTGGAGGCCGCCTCTTCGCCTATCTCGTCCCCCGCGGCCACTATCAGGTCGCTCGTGATCGGATCATATACGTCCTCGGCCGCGACCCTTCCAAGAATCCTGTCGCCCAGGGGCTCTATGATCTCCTCGCCTTCCTTTAGAGCGGTGATGTCCAGGCCCAGGATGGTTCCGCAATCCTCTTCATTGATGATCGCGTCCTGGGCGACATCGACCAGCCGGCGGGTAAGATAGCCCGCGTCCGCGGTCTTCAAGGCTGTATCGGCGAGTCCTTTCCTCGCGCCGTGGGTGGAGATGAAGTACTCGAGCACCGTCAGCCCCTCCTTGAAGTTGGAGGTGATCGGCGTCTCTATGATCTCACCCATCTGACCGGTCATCTTCTTCTGTGGCTTGGCCATCAGTCCCCTCATCCCGGCCAGCTGGCGTATCTGTTCCTTCGATCCCCTCGCTCCCGAGGCCGCCATCATGTAGATGGGATTGAAGCCTTCGTCCACATGCGAGAGGTTCTCAAACATCGTGGCGCTGATCCGGTTGGTGGCATTGGTCCAGGTGTCTATCACCTGGTTATAGCGCTCACCATCGGTGATCGCGCCCTTCTTATATATGTCCTGGATCTTCTGCACGGCCTTGCTGGCGCGCTTCAGGATCTCGGGCTTCTCGCCGGGAATCACCACATCGTCGATCCCCACCGTCAGTCCCGAAGTCGTCGCGTATTCGAACCCGATTTCCTTGAGCTTATCGAGGAAGAGGGCCGTCCTGTACGAGCCCAGCCGGCGGTGGCACTCTCCGACCAGCAGCTCCAGCCGCCTCTTGTCCATTGCATCGTTTATGAACTCCAGCTCCTCCGGAACGATCTCGTTGAAGATCACCTTGCCCACCGTGGTGTCGATGATCTTCCCGTTCTTAAGGGGGAGGCGCACATGGTCGTGAAGCTTGACCATCCGGTGCTGATAGGCGCTTATCACTTCGTCGATGTCTCCGAAGACCCGGCGCTTGCCCTTGTCCTCCACCTCACGCTCCTTGGTGAGATAGAAGCATCCAAGCACCATATCCTGGGTAGGACTCGCCACGGCGCTGCCGTCGGCGGGTGAGAGGATATTGTTGATCGAGAGCATCAGCACCCTGGCCTCCAGCTGTGCCTCAAAGGAAAGCGGCACGTGAACGGCCATCTGGTCGCCGTCGAAATCGGCATTGAACGCCTGGCATACCAGCGGGTGGATCTTGATGGCCTTGCCTTCCACCAGAACCGGCTCGAAAGCCTGGATACCCAGGCGATGCAGCGTGGGGGCGCGGTTTAGGAAGACGGGATGGTCCCTGATTATCTCCTCCAGGATGTCCCATACCTCCGGCCTCTCGCGCTCCACCAGCTTCTTTGCGCTCTTGACCGTCTGAACATAGCCCTTGTCCTCGAGCTTCTTGATAATGAAAGGCTTGAAGAGCTCCAGGGCCATGCTCTTGGGCAATCCGCACTGGTGAATCTTAAGCTCCGGGCCCACCACGATCACGGAACGCCCCGAGTAGTCCACGCGCTTGCCAAGCAGGTTCTGGCGGAAGCGCCCCTGCTTGCCCTTGAGCATATCGCTCAGGCTCTTGAGCGGCCGGTTGCCCGGACCCCTCACGGCGCGGGAGCGCCTGCCATTGTCAAACAGAGCGTCGACCGCCTCCTGAAGCATCCGCTTCTCATTTCTCAGGATCACCTCGGGCGCCCTTATCTCCATCAGCTTCTTAAGCCGGTTGTTCCGGTTGATCACCCGGCGGTAAAGATCATTGAGGTCGCTGGTCGCGAACCTGCCACCCTCCAGCGGCACCAGCGGCCGCAGGTCCGGAGGAAGAACGGGAATAACGTCCAGTATCATCCACTCCGGGCGGTTTCCGCTCAGCCGGAAGGCCTCGACCAGCTTTAGCCTCTTCAAGCTCTCGCGCTTGCGCTGTGCGCTGGTCTCCACCCGCACACGGGCCCTCAGCTCGGTGGATATCTCCTCGAGTTCCATCTCCTTCAGAAGCTTCTTGATGGCGCCGGCGCCCATCTCCGCGACGAACTGGCCCGGGAACTTCTCCTCGAGGTCGAGATACTCGTCTTCGGTAATAAGCTGCTTCTTCTTCAGCCCGGTCTCACCGGGATCTATCATGATGTAGCTTTCATAGTAAAGAACACGCTCGATGTCCCTGACGCTGCAGTCGAGCAGCTGCCCCATGCGGCTGGGGATGCCCTTGAAATACCAGATATGGGATACCGGGACAGCCAGTTCGATGTGCCCGAGCCTTTCTCTCCGGACCTTGGCCTGGGTCACCTCGACCTTGCACTTGTCACAGATCACGCCCCTGTACCGGATGCGCTTATACTTGCCGCAGTTGCACTCCCAATCCTTGACGGGGCCGAAGATCCGCTCACAGAAAAGACCGTCTCTCTCGGGCTTGAACGACCTGTAATTGATCGTCTCCGGTTTCGTCACCTCTCCATAAGACCATTGGCGTATGGTCTCTGGCGAAGCGAGCTGAATCCTTATTGCCGAGAACTCAACTGGTGCCTTTTCCCGTGTTTCAGCTGGTCTTAGCACAGAGTCTACCTCCCTGGCTACTCCTCGAGCTGGACATCCAGCCCGAGACTTTGAAGCTCTTTGACCAAGACGTTGAACGACTCGGGTATTCCAGGCTGAGGCGGGTTCTCACCCTTGACAATTGCCTCGTATATCCTCGATCTTCCGGACACGTCATCCGACTTGACCGTCAATATCTCCTGGAGGGCGTATGCGGCTCCATAGGCCTCAAGCGCCCAGACTTCCATCTCTCCGAATCGCTGTCCACCGAACTGCGCCTTGCCACCCAGCGGCTGCTGGGTAACCAGCGAGTACGGGCCAATCGACCTTGCGTGTATCTTGTCATCCACCAGATGGGAGAGCTTCATCATATACATGTATCCAACCGTGACCGGCCTGTCGAAGGGCTCTCCCGTCTTGCCGTCATAGAGCAAGGTCTTGCCGCTTTCGGGCAGCCCGGCCTCAGAGAGCAGTTCTTTCACCTCTGTTATTGATGCGCCGTCGAACACCGGAGTCGCCACGTGCAGCCCGAGCGCTTTCGCCGCCCATCCCAGATGGGTCTCAAGGATCTGCCCCAGGTTCATACGCGATGGCACTCCCAGGGGATTCAGGACGATCTCCACCGGAGTCCCGTCCGGGAGATACGGCATGTCCTCTTCGGGAACGATCCTGGCCACCACGCCCTTATTGCCGTGCCGGCCGGCCACCTTGTCCCCGACGGAGAGCTTGCGCTTCTTGGCCACATAGACCTTCACAAGCTTGACCACGCCCGGCGGAAGCTCGTCTCCGCGCGAGAGGCGCTCGATCTGCTTCTCATAGGTGCCGGTCACCTCCGAGAGGGCATCATCGACAATCTGGACCAGCCGCCTCACCTTGGATGAGGTGTCCCTGTCCTTGACGATGGACCTGGAAAAATCGATCGAGTCGAAGTCCAGCTTGTTAAGCGTCCGCGTGCTCAGCTTCCTGCCGGCCTTTACCAGCGCCTCGCCCTCGCGGTCGAAGATCTCGGTGACGATCTCTCCGTTGAGCATCTCCAGGAGGCGCTCATCGCGCTTGGCAGTGAGCTGCTTCACCTGCTTGCCCATGGCCTTCTTTAGTTCCTCGATCTCCTTCTTATCCCGCTTGCGGATCGCCTCGTCGCGCTCCTTGCGCGAGAACAGGCGGACGTCGATCACGATTCCGTCCATCCCGGGCGGCGCCTTGAGCGAAGCATCCCTGACATCGCAGGCCTTCTCGCCGAAGATCGCCTTCAAGAGCCGCTCCTCCGGAGTGAGTTCGGTCTCTCCCTTGGGAGTCACCTTCCCCACCAGGATGTCGCCGGCCCTCACGTGGGCGCCGATTCTGACTATTCCCATATCATCGAGATTCCTCACAACTTCGTCGCTGACATTGGGAATCTCAGCTGTTATCTCTTCCACCCCGCGCTTGGTTTCCCTCACCTGGAGCTCGAAGTCCTCGATGTGAATCGAGGTCATGCGGTCGTCCTTGACCACGCGTTCGCTTATCAGGATAGCGTCCTCATAGTTGTATCCGCGCCAGGGCAGGAATGCGCACAGCAGGTTCACTCCCAGCGCCAGCTCGCCGTCCTTGGTCGCCGGGCCGTCCGCGAGCAGTTCTCCCTTGTGCACCCGCTCCCCGACCTTCACCACCGGTCGCTGGTTGACACAGGTGTCCTGATTGGAACGCCTGAACTTGACCATATTGTAGGCGTCCACATTTGCCATTCCGAAGATCTCGTCCAGGTCGCCGGACTCGCCGTGCCTGACAACGACCTTATTGGCCGAAAGGCTCTCGATCACGCCCGAGCGCTTGGCAAAGACCAGGTCGCCGGAATCCGCGGCCACCTTGCCCTCCAGCCCGGTACCCACAAGGGGCGCCTCGGTTATCAGGAGAGGCACGGCCTGGCGCTGCATATTGGATCCCATCAGCGCCCTGTTGGCGTCATCATGCTCCAGGAACGGTATCAGGGCCGCCGCAGCGCTCACGATCTGCTTGGGCGAGACGTCCATATAGTCGACCTCTTGAGGATCAACCACGGGGAAGTCTCCCTTGTAGCAGGCGAACACCTTCTCGGCCTTGAACTTGCCCCGGTCGTCGACGGGGGCATTGCCCTGGGCCACCACGAACTGGTCTTCCTTGTCCGCGCTCAGGTACTCGACCTCATGAGAGGCCACGCCCCTCGAGACCCTGCGGTACGGAGTTTCCAGGAAACCGAACGGGTTGATTCTCGCATAGGTGGCAAGCGAGCTGATCAGACCGATGTTCGGCCCTTCCGGAGTCTCGATGGGACAGACCCTGCCATAGTGGGTGTAGTGGACATCCCTGACCTCGAAGCCCGCGCGCTCCCTGGTGAGACCGCCGGGACCGAGCGCCGAGAGCCTCCGCTTGTGCGTGAGCTCCGCCAGGGGATTGGTCTGGTCCATGAACTGTGACAGCTGGCTGGATCCGAAGAAAGTCTTGATCACCGCCGCGACCGTGCGCGCATTGACCAGATCCGATGGAGTCATCAGCTCCGTGTCCTGAAGGCTCATCCGCTCCTTTATGATCCGCGCCATCCTGGTGAGACCAATGGAGAACTGGTTGGCCAGGAGCTCTCCCACCGACCGGACCCGCCTGTTGCCCAGGTGGTCGATGTCGTCGGTGTAGCCCCTGTTCTCCTTCAGGATCAGGAGATACTCAATTATCTTAACGAAGTCGGTCTTGGTGAGAATGGTAACATCGATCGGAACATCCAGGCCGAGGCGCTGGTTGAGCTTATAGCGGCCCACCTTGCCCAGGTCGTATCTCTTCGGACTGAAGAAGAGCCGGTCGATCAGGTTCCTCGCCGTCTCAATTGTCGGAGGATCGCCCGGCCTCAACAGGCCGTATACCTTGATCAGGGCCTCCTCCTCACAGCGCGTGGTGTCCTTGCGAAGCGTATTGAGCAGAATCTCATTGTCCTGCCCCTCCTTGGGCACCGTCACCGTGACCTGGTTGATCTTGGCCGCCGTGAGCGCCTCCACCGAAGTCGGCGATATTTCCTCGCCGGCCTCGAGGATGATCTCTCCCGTCGACTTATCTACCACGGTCTGGGCGCAGGTCCTGGCCACAAGAGGGTGCTTCTTTCGCTTGTGCGGCCAGCGGACCTTGATGTCCTCGGCATCGAAGTAAAGCCTCAGAAGATCATCGGTGGTGGAAAAGCCGATCGCGCGTAAGAGCACCGTAACGGGGATCTTCCGCTTCCGGTCGATGTGGACATACATGATGTCGTTCACATCCAGGCTGAACTCCACCCATGAGCCGTGATAGGGAATGATCCTCGCCGAATAGAGCCGCTTCCCGTTGGGGTGAATGCTCTCATCGAAGAACACACCCGGGGACCTGTGCAGCTGGCTGACCACAACCCTCTCCGCACCATTGATGATGAAGGTCCCCTTGTCGGTAATCAGCGGAATCTCTCCGAGATAGACCTCCTGCTCGATGATGTCCTTTACCTCTTTGCGGCCTTCCACGGCTTCCTTGACGATCAGC
>JASFOL010000085.1:0-6113 GCA_050116545.1 bacterium
CATTACCAGCCCCAGAAACACCCCGAAGCCCCCCCCCATTATCACCCCCGGAACCAGCCCCAGAGTGCCCCTAGGAGCGGCCTCAGAAACACCCTGAGAACGGCCTGGAAAATAGACCCCAAAGAGACCAAAAAAAGCTTGCGCACCATCCCCCGTCGATTTAGCATATGCCGCCATTAAAAAGGGGTTGCTGGCCCCGGACTCGGGTCGGGATGGGTCCGCTGCATTTCAGGGCCAGATCGGGTTAACCTCTCAAGGGAGGTCTTATGAGTTGCATAAGGGCAAACACCTACTAATCGATTGCAAGAACGTCAGGCGTGAAGTCTGCCTCGACGATAGGGCTTTCCTTGGCGCAATGGCTCGCGCCGCAGAACTTGCGGGGGCTCAGGTTGTATCCCAGATCCGCTACAAGTTCGGCCATGACTCCCCGCCCGGCTTTGCCGCGGTGGTGATGCTTGACGAGAGCCACTGCTCCGCACACACATATGCCGACCTGGGCCTGATCGCGATGGATGTGTTCACCTGCGGTGATACCGACCCTCGGGATGTCCTTAGCCACTTGAGGAAGGAAATTGGCCTCGGTGATGTGAGCATTCGTGAGATGCCGCGGTTTGAAGTGGCAGAGCCGGCATGCTCCGCAACCGTTTCGACAGGTCAAGTCTGAGGCTGAAATGCCTGGACCGGCTGATCCGGGTTCTCTTAAGGAAGATGACAGGTGACCTCGCGAGAGTGGCATGACAGCTGCAATAACAGGCTCACTCCCTCTGGCGCGATTAAGGTAACCGGGCGGCCCAATGATGCCGATCTCTATGCCAGAGGCTGCACCCGCATATGCTGATGAAGGCGGTTTTCGAAGAGCAGGAAGTAGACTGAAGGAGGAAGGTTGGGATGGCTTCGGAAAAAGCCAAACGACAGGAAGACTGGGAAGACGAAGTTTCGTTGCAGGATGAGAAACGCAGGAAGCGCTTGGGCTACCGCAGGAAGGATTCACGCCCGTCCCGGGATACTGACGGGCCTAAGAGGGGGAAGAGACGCATGGCTAGGTCATTCGACGACAGCAGTGATGCCGAGGGTCCCCGCCGCAGCTGGCGCGATAGCTACAATGAGGATGACGGCATAGAAGACGATGATATTCTCGATCTCTCGGATCTGGACGCCGATCTCGAAACCGAGGACGATGAAATGGAGGATTCCGAGAGGGGCTACTGAGACTCTGACCGCCTGCTCCTCCTTCCGGGAGCCGGCTGCTTCAGTGTTTCGGCCGGATGACTATCAGCATTGTAGTAGCAGCTGAGTATGGAGTCCATCGGGTACTGGCCGCGCGCGATGGCTATGGACTTGCATAGCGTGTCTGCGCTGAGATACGCGGCCAGCGGCTGCTCTACCCTGCAGAAACGCTTGAAAGCGCTTTCCAGCTTTCTGTCCCAGCGATGATAGAAGTTGGGAAGGTCATCCGGCCGAACCATCTTTCTGGCTGACCGCTTTTCCGGACAGCAGTGGAACGGCTCGGTCAGATTGAGCCAGCCATAGTCATCCGTCAACTCGTCACCCGGGTGTATGTCTCGCACAGCGAGCTCGAAGTCGTATGCCGTTGTCACACAGCTCGGGTGAAAGCTGTGGTTGATGAATCTGCCATGATCCCAGCAGAGCACATAGTTGCCGCAGTTGTCCCGAAAGGTGTACCTGTCGATGGTGTCGCCATAAAGAGGGCGAAGCTCGGCAATCTCCTCCGGACTGAAGACCCGGTCAAGCTTGTCCATAACCCAGGTGATCGTCCCCTTCGGTATCAGCCTGGTCGCGACAACTCCGAAGCCGATCTCCGGGGTAATGAACCTGAGCTCGGTGTCAGGATGTATCATTCTCACCTCACGGAAAAGTGCCGGCAGGAATATAGTGCGGCTGGAAGTATCCTGCAAGAGAAAAATCCACGCGTAACAACTTGTTAATAAATACGTTACCGGACTTACGCTCCCGGACCAGGACATGGCCGGAGATAAGGCAGGACAGGAATATGGTTTTGCGATTTGGCCGGAATACCACTAATCTACATTTCGATTGAGGAGGAAGTCCTGTTGGCATTCGAAGTGAAGGAAAGTCTGAGCGGGGAGGATCTCAACAGAGGGCTTGCCGCTGTCATGCGAGACGGGCTGGCAACCCAGGCGACGTTGACGTTTACCACCGGTGCCATTCTGGTAGCATTCGCCATCAGTCTGGGAGCGTCCAACTCCTTCATAGGCATAATGGCGGCAGTGCCCGCGCTGGCTCAGATACTGCAGCTACCGGCCATATTCCTGGTGGAGCGCGTCAAGAACCGGAGGACGATCTCCGTATACTCGGTCATGGTCAGCAGGCTTGCTTGGCTCCTGGTTGCGGGCATTCCTCTTGTCGCTGCAGGGCACCGGGGTCAGACTCTACTGCTCGGTGGAATTCTGCTCAACTCGGTGTTCTCAGCCATCTCACTTTGCGCCTGGAACTCGTGGATGCGGGATCTCATTCCGGTGAACCGCCTGGGTGACTTCTACTCCCGAAGGATGCTGTACCAGAGCGCGCTCGGATTGGCTCTCAACCTCGCAGTGGCGGGGTATCTCAGTTTCTGGAACCGGAGTTTTCCATCCCGGCCTCTGGAAGCTTACTCGATTCTGTTTGTGCTTGGTTTTCTCATTGGCATGCTTGACGTGTATTTCATATCCAGGATTCCGGAGCCACGGATGAGTCCCGTCGGGGCAGGGTTCCAGAGCCTGATTCTCAAGCCCTTTCGAAAGCCCAATTTCCGCAATCTGATCTTCTTCATCGGGACCTGGAGTTTCGCGGTCAACATGGCCGCGCCCTTCTTCACTGTCTATATGCTCAAGAAGATCGGGCTGGGAATGTCATCGGTCATATTGTTCCTGGTGGTAAGCCAGACCGCCAACATGGCATTCCTGAGAATCTGGGGACGGATCTCCGACCGGACCAGCAACAAGACGGTCCTGCGAATCAGCGGACCCCTCTTCATGGTATCCATACTGGGCTGGACCTTCACCACGCTTCCAGGCAGATACGATCTGACACTTCCGCTCCTGGTCCTGATTCACGTACTCATGGGCATATCAACCGCCGGCGTCACCCTCGGCTCGGGCAACATAGGCCTCAAGCTGGCGCCGCGCGGCAAGGCGACAACCTATCTCGCGGCCTATACTCTGGTGAATTCAATGGCCGCCGGCATTGCTCCGGCGGTCGGAGGGCTGTTTGCGGACTTCTTCGAGGTGAGGGAGCTCTCATGGGTGATGCACTGGTCTTCCCCTAAGACCGAAGTTTACATCCAGACGCTTAACTTCCAGCACTGGGACTTCTTCTTCTTCATAGCTTTCATCATCGGTCTCTTCTCGCTTCACCGCTTGTCGCACGTGAAAGAGGAGGGAGAGATCAAAGAGAGCGTGGCTGTTCAGCACTTCCTTGCGGAGATCAGAAGGAATGTCAGGAACTTCTCGACAGCGGGGGGGCTTCGCCAGTTCCGGGGCTTCAGCCTGCCGTTCCGCAGGAAGGCGGGAGAAGGCAGGGACGACGTCCCCAAGTCAGGCCCCATCCCTTAGTCCGGATGCCCGCGGAATCCTCACCCGGGCAAGCACAAGCCTACGGGGCAAGCACAAGCCTAGAAGTAAAACCTGATCCGCAGCCCGGCCTGTCCGGGCAGGTCTCCGAACTCGGTCCCGGCCCTGCCGCCCGCGGGCAGAGCGAAGAGAAGCAGCTCCCAGTCGGTGGCGAACGAGTAGGTGAGCCCCAGCATGGAAACCCAGGAGCGGTCGCTGGGGTTTAAGATGCCGAATACCCGGCCCCTGAGCAGGGGAGTGATGTCATATGCCACCTCCTGAAAGATGGAGTATCGCGCGGGCGTGAGCTCGGCGGTGATGAGGGTCTCCAATCGCCGCAGGCCCGCATCGCCGGTTGTCCCCATTCCGTTATAGAGCGCTTCGCTGTTAAGATAGAGAGAGTTACTGAAGGTGTAGTCATACGAAAGGGCCACCGTCCAGAAGTCCCTCGCGGTCCGGATGCCCTCACCGGCCGTCCGGATGCCCTCACCGGCCATCCAAATGCCCGGCCCTTCCCCGGCCTTGCCCGGAAAGTCCCCGGGCCCGAGAACGACGGTTGCCCCCGGTTTGCTGTAAATCACTTCACCGCGGAACCCGCCGCTTCCTATCTGACCGGCCCACGTTCCGCCCAGCCTCCAGAACTGTCGCTGCCAGCCGGCAATGAGGCATGTATCATAATCCCACAGTCCGGTCAGCCAGCGGGCGGCATAGGTCACGGTTTCTCTCGTCCTTCCGGGGCCGCCGGCGAATTCCACCTTGGAGACGGCTCCTGTGTAGACCTGAACGCGAATCGCATCCGCTCCGGGTTTCTCATCATAGTCGAAGTCGAGCACATTGTAGGGATTGAAGAGATCGGCGGGATTCCACACCAGGCAGGTTCCCCAGGCGATTCGCTGGCGCCCGGCGGTGATCTCGAGTTTGTCGCGGGTCCAGTCCACCCACAGCCGGTCCACGGCGGCCACCAGAACCGCATCCCTCTGCTTGCCCGTCGCATCAAGATCGAAGTAGAGTCCGAGATCCGGATCGATCTGGTCCTCGAAGAGGGTCCCCCGGCCGATATTGCGCTGGCAAACCAGAAGGCTCCGGCTTTCAAAAGCGGCGGCGATGTTCTGTGAGGGATACCAGTGCAGGTTCAAGCGCAGCTGCAGGTTGTTCTGCCAGTCGCCGAGCTTCGCCTCCGGAAACGGAGTCCCGCCCGGAGGCAGGATCGGACCATCGTAGTGGGACAGAAGATCGCTCAGATATCCGCCGGCGCTATAGGATGAAATCTGGGCCCGGGCACTCTGCGGAACCCAGCATACGGCAATGGCCAGAGCCGTGATGAGGACGCCGGCCAGTCCGCCCGGAACGCTCCGCCGGATCTCACTCATGTCCGGGGTCATCTTCAGCGGTACGGTCGCTCTCTATCCTTCCATCGAGCATCGTGATGATCCTCCTGGCCCTGCTCATCACTCGTGGATCATGCGTGGCGAAGATGAAAGTCATCTCGCGTTCACGGTTGAGCTGGCCCATGATGTCCAGCAGTCTGCCGGATGACTCCGAGTCAAGATTGGCAGTGGGTTCATCCGCAAGAATGAACTCCGGCCGCGAGGCCAGGGCCCGGGCCACGGCCACGCGCTGCTGCTGTCCCCCTGAGAGCTGAGTCGGACGGCTGTCCAGGCGGTCGCCCAGTCCGACGCTGGAGAGCAGCTCGCGCGTCCGCTGGACCCTCTCCTGTTTGGGACGTCCCTGCAGCAGCATTATGAACTCCACGTTCTCGGCCGCAGTGAGAACCGGTATGAGATTGTAGGCCTGGAATACGAAACCGATGTGATGCAGACGGAAGTCGATCCTCTTGCTCCCCGCCAGGGTGGTGATATCCTGCCGGTCGATCCACACCCGGCCGTCCGAGGGCTTATCAAGCCCGCCGATCATATTGAGCAGGGTGGTCTTTCCGGACCCTGAAGGCCCGGTGATC
Organism: bacterium; assembly: GCA_050116545.1. Taxonomy (GTDB): domain Bacteria; phylum Arandabacterota; class Arandabacteria; order Arandabacterales; family Arandabacteraceae; genus JAUVJV01. The sequence goes on from JASFOL010000085.1 coordinate 5,527, forward strand.
GCCGTGAACTCACCCTTCTGGATTTCGAATGATACGCCGTCGAGCGCGTGAACCGGAACTCCCTCATCGTCATAAACCTTGCTGACTTTCTCGACCTTGAGGATCGCCATCTCTTACTCCTTCATGTCCTGACTCGTTAGTATTCGCAGCCGGACGCCTCAAGCGCTACCATGTCCGTATCGCCCTGACCGGACTCAGTCTCACTGCTTTTATGCCGGGATAGACCGCCGATAGCAGCGCCGTGACCACCACCAGCAGCGGAAGGGCCGCATACATGCCCGCCGGGACGGACACATAGAGGCGGCTGCCCACGCCGAAAGCGCTCAGGCCCTGGGCGAACATCGAAAGATCTATGCCGGACCGCCCCAGGCGAATCATGGTCAGATAGCCGGCCAGAATTCCCACCGATCCTCCGAGACAGCATATCCAGAGGGCCTCCAGCGTCAGCATTGCGAAGAGCCGCCCCCGGCCCATGCCGACCGCTATCAGCACCCCGAACTCGTGGATTCGGTCCAGCAACGACATCAGCATCGTATTGGTGATTCCAAACAGGAGCCCCAGCATGATCACCGCGAGAAAAATGTAGA
>JASFOL010000086.1:0-6090 GCA_050116545.1 bacterium
GAAGATGCCTCGGCGGTGTGGTCGGCCGCGCGATGGCCCGAACCCGGCCTGATGGTGGTTGCGGGAATGGGTGGATCCGCGATCGGGGGTGAGATTCTCAAGTCGTATCTCGCCAGGGACGGAAAGACCCCGATCATGGTGCGAAGGGGCTACACTCTTCCGGGCTATGTGGGGCCGGGATCGGTGGTGGTGGTCTCCTCCTATTCCGGGAATACGGCCGAGGCTCTCTCCTGTTTTGAGATGGCGCTTGAGCGGAAGGCCGGCGTGGCCTGCATAACCTCCGGGGGGGAGCTCAAGGCCAGGGCCAGGAAGATGTCCATTCCGCTTGTTGAGCTGCCGCAGGGCTATCCGCCTCGCGCGGCGGTCGGCCACTCGTTCGCCGCCCTGCTTGCACTGGCCTGGCGACTGGGCCTCGGTGAGGAAGACCGGGGCGGGCTGGAGGATTGCGCCGGTGAGCTCCGGAGGCTGAGGAAGATCTACTCCATGCCGGATTCCTCGGAGAATACGGCGATGTTCATTGCGAAGTCGCTCGTCGAACTCACCCCCGTGCTCTATTGCGCCAGTGAACTCAAGGCCGTGGTCCTGAGATGGAAGAACCAGATCTGCGAGAACTCCAAGAAGATGGCCTATACCGGCCTGCTGCCGGAGATGAGCCACAATGATATCATGGGATGGGAAGTTCCCGATCAGAGCCTCAGGGCCGGCATTGTTTTTCTGCGGGCCTCAGGCGAGCACCCGCGGGTGAGCGCAAGGTTTCCGCTGATAAGGGAGATCATAGGCGGACGCGCGAGCTTCTGCGGCGAGTACTGGGGGAGCGGAGCGGGCTTGCTTTCGCGGCTCTTTTCACTGATATTACTGGGAGACTATGCCAGCGTTTACATGGCTCTGCTACGCGGATTGGATCCCACTCCAATAGCGACCATAGACGGGTTGAAATCGAAGCTGGAGAATACCTAGAGAGGCGCAGATGAAGGCTGTTATCCCTGTGGCGGGCGAAGGCACAAGGCTGAGGCCGCACACCCATACAGTTCCAAAACCCCTGCTGCGTGTCGCGGGCAAGCCCATCCTGGGACATATCCTGGACGATGTGGTGGCCCTGGGCATCAGGGAGGTATTGCTGGTGGTGGGTTACCGGGGCCAGAACATAGTGGACTATGTACGGGCCAACTACGATCTCGAGCTCAGCTTCGTGGAGCAGACCGAACGGCTGGGCCTGGGGCATGCGATTCATCTCAGCAAGGAGTTCGTCGGTGATGCCCCGGTGCTCATACTGCTGGGCGACACCATATTCAAGGGTGATCTCAAGAAGATGGTGGCGTCCGGAGGCAACTCCATCGGGGTCAGGCCGGTGCCGGATCCAGAGAGGTTCGGTATCGCAGAGATCGATGGTTCCAGGATCGTGAGCCTGGTGGAGAAGCCCGAAAAGCCGAAGTCAAATCTCGCGGTCGCCGGCATATACTCGATTACCGAATCGCCCGTGCTTTACGGTGCCCTGGACTCGATAATAGGTTCAGGGCGGCGCACCAAGGGCGAGTTCCAGCTCACCGACGCTCTCAACATGATGATAGAGAAGGGATCGGAGCTCAAGTGGTTCGAGGTTGAGGGCTGGTACGACTGCGGCAAGCCGGAGACCCTCCTTGAAACCAACAGGGCGCTCCTGGAGCTGGCATCCCCCCGAGTCGAGATACCGGGCAGCATCATCATCGACCCGGTGCACATAGGCCCGAATGTCACAGTCGAATCTTCGGTCATCGGGCCCTTCGTGTCGGTGGCCGAGAACTCGGTAATCAGGCGGTCGATCATAAGGAATTCAATCGTGGGTGAGGGCGCAGAGGTGGAGGACGGTCTCCTGGACTCTTCGCTCATAGGCGACCATGCGGTTGTGAAGGGAAAATTCAAGAGGCTCAATGTGGGAGATTCCTCAGAGATAGATTTCACTTAGGCCAGGATGGAGGAGTGTGATGACCGACCAGAAGCATCTGTTCACCTCGGAGTCGGTTACCGAGGGACATCCAGACAAGGTGGCCGACCAGATATCGGATGCCATACTCGACGGCATAATGGGGCAGGACCCCAATGGCCGGGTCGCGTGCGAGACCCTGGTGACGACCGGGCTGGCTTTCGTCTCCGGGGAGATCACCACCGAAGGGTACGTGGACATACCGGGGATAGTCAGGAAAGTCATAAAGGACATAGGCTACACCGATGCGACCTATGGTTTCGATTTCGAAACCTGCGCGGTTCTAACCTCGATCGACGCCCAGTCTCCGGATATCGCGATGGGAGTGGACCGCGAAGGCGCCGGCGACCAGGGAATGATGTTCGGATATGCAAGGGCGGAAACGCCGGAGCTGATGCCGCTGCCCATCATGCTCGCGCACAAGATCGTCCGCAGGATGGCCGAGGTGAGGAAGAACGGGGTTCTGGACTATCTCAGGCCGGACGGAAAATCGCAGGTGACCGTTGAATACGAAAAGGGTCGGCCCATCGGGGTGAGGGGTGTGGTGATCGCCGCCCAGCATCATCCGGATGTTTCCGACCAGCAGCTGAGGGACGACCTGATTGATAAGGTCATCAAGCCGGTAGTTCCCGCGGAGATGATAGAGGAAGACAAGATCAGGTATTACATAAATGAAACCGGCCGCTTCGTGATCGGCGGGCCCCAGGGTGACTGCGGCCTGACCGGAAGGAAGATCATCGTCGACACCTATGGAGGCGTCGGAAGCCACGGGGGAGGCTGCTTCTCAGGCAAGGACCCCACCAAGGTGGACAGGTCCGGGTCCTATATGGCCAGATATATGGCCAAGAACATAGTGGCCGCCGGACTGGCGGAGGAGTGCGAGGTGCAGATCGCCTATGCGATAGGGGTGGTTGAGCCCATATCAGTGATGATAGAAACGGGAGGGACCGGCGCGGTCCCGGATGATGAGCTGGTCAAGATCGCCAGAAAGGTCTTTGACCTGCGGCCCCGTTCGATCATCGAGACCTTGAAGCTCAGGCGTCCGGTATTTCGCAACACGGCGGCCTATGGCCACTTCGGCCGCGAAGAGGAAGGTTTCACCTGGGAGCTGACAGACAGAGTCGAAGATCTGAAGAAGAGCGTGTGAGGAGGACAGGATGGATTACGATGTTCTAGACAAATCACTGGCGGATAAGGGAAGGCTGCGCATCGAGTGGGCCGGCCGCAATATGCCGGTGCTGGCCATGATCGAGGAGAGATTCCGGGACGAGCAGCCCCTGAAGGGTATCAAGATCTCCGCCTGTCTCCATGTTACGACCGAGACCGCGAATCTCGCGCGCACGCTCAAGGCGGGCGGTGCCGAGGTCAGGCTCTGCGCCTCCAATCCGCTCAGCACCCAGGACGATGTGGCCGCCGCTCTGGTCGAAGACGAGGGAATAGGGGTATACGCGATTCACGGCATCGACCCCGACGGCTACTATAAGCACATCAGATCAGCTCTCGAGTTTTCCCCGCATATCACGATGGATGATGGCGCCGACCTGGTATTCACGATTCACTCCGAGATGCCCGAGATGGCCGGATCGGTCATAGGAGGCACGGAGGAAACCACCACCGGCGTGATCCGCTTGAGAAGCATGTCGAACGAGGGAGCTCTCAAGTACCCCATAGTCGCCGTCAATGATGCGATGACCAAGCACTTCTTCGATAACCGCTATGGCACAGGCCAGAGCAGCCTGGACGGAGTCTTGAGGGCCACCAATATGCTGCTGGCAGGATCGACCGTCGTGGTGGCCGGCTATGGCTGGTGCGGCAGGGGGATCGCCGCCAAGGCCAAGGGCATGGGTTCGAGAGTGATCGTTACGGAGGTGGACCCGCTGAAGGCCCTGGAGGCAGCGATGGACGGCTTCTCCGTGATGCCGATGGGGGAGGCCGCGAGGTTAGGTGACCTCTTCATAACCGTGACCGGGGACATCTCCGTGATCAGGGTGGAGCATTTCGAGTTGATGAAAGACGGGGCGATGGTGGCCAACTCGGGCCACTTCAATGTGGAGATCGACCTGGAGGACCTTGACAAGATCAAGACTTCCAGGCGGACGGTCAGGGAGAATGTGGAAGAATACGTGCTCCCCGGCGGCAAGAGGATCTATGTTCTGGGCGAGGGCAGGCTGATCAACCTGGCGGCCGCGGAAGGCCATCCGGCGATGGTGATGGACATGAGTTTCGCCAACCAGGCCCTGTGCGTCGAGTACGTGGTCAAGTACCGGGGCAAGCTCGAGCCCGGCGTCTACGGTGTCCCCGAGGACATCGACGCCTATGTCGCCGGCCTGAAGCTGGACGCCCTGAAGGTCGCCATCGACACTTTGACGGAAAAACAGAAGGAGTACCTGGCCTCCTGGAAGATGGGCACTTAGCAACCCCAACTTCAAACCAGGGGCCCGAAATTCAATTTTGGGGTCAGGTACCGATTCAGAGAATTCTCTGAATCGGTGCCTGACCCCGCTTTTTGAATTTGCCTGCCGGATGGATTTTCCGCTGGTGCCGGTCAGAGGCGTTCCTCGCGCAGTATAAGTATGATCCCGCACACGGCGAAGAAGACATTGCCCAGCCAGGCCGCCGGCATGGGAGGGATGATCCCATGGTCGCCCATGGTCTGGCCGACGCGGATGAACCCGTAGTAGATGAAGGTTACCACCAGCCCCAGGCCTACGCCGACGGCGATACCGCCTCGCCTGAGGCGGGCTGAGAGGGGGGCGCCGATGAGCACGACGATCAGATTGGTGAAGGGAAATGCGATCTTCATTTGCAGTCCAACCCTGTATCTTATGGGATCGCCCCCGCTCTCGACAATCCGCGCAGCCAGGTCGGACAATTCCCTGTAACCCATTTCCTCGGGCTGACGCTGCTCCTGGATGATATTCCTCGGGTGGTCGCTGACCCCCGGAAGCGATCCTTCCATCATATGCTCCTCGCGCGCGATCTCACCGTCATCGGAAAACCACCTTATATAGGCATCGGTGAATACCCAGGAGGATTCCTTCCAGGCGGCCTGGGAGGCGTTCAACCTGTATACCAGATCGCCGCCCACGGACTTCTCGACCACCACATTCTTCATCACGTCCAGCCTGGTATCGTACTGGGGGGAGAAATAGAAGAGACCGTCGCGGCCCCGATAGCTGATATTGTTGCGCATCCTCGGCTGGCCGCTCCTGGACGACTTCTTGATCTCATTGGCCTTGATGCTCTTGACCTTCGAATTGGCCGCGGGTTGAACGAGCTCGCTGACACCCATGGACACAACGCTGGCCACGAAGCCGGCCACCAGCAAGGGGACCATGGTCCTTGCGAACCTGATCCCGGAGGCCTTCATCGCGATCAACTCATAGTGCCTAGACATCTGGCCCACGGTGAACAGACAGGAGATCAGGACCGCGATCGGCAGGGTCAGGGTGAATATCTCGGGTATCTGGAAGAGATAGTACTTGATCACAGTCAGTGCCCCGACATCATTGTCAACAAAGTCGTCGACGTATTCCACCATGTCCAGGCTTATGAAAATGGCCACAAAGGCGATGAGAGCTATGAATATGGTCCGGCTGACCTCGCGGAGCATGTAGCGGTCCAGTACTTTCAACGGCGCAGGCTCCTCACTGCTCTCTTGAGAGCCTGAGGGAAGAAAGGGAGCTCCCTGTTGGCGCGGATGAACAGGTAGATGCCCACCGCGCCCAGCAGCAGATTGGCCGCCCACATCGCCAGGGATGGAAACACGTAGCCCCGGTCGGCCAGTTTCTCGCCCGAGCTGAGGAAGGCATAGTAAATAGCGAAGAAGAGGATGCTGACCACCAGGCCGCTGCCGGCCCCGCCCTCCTTGGTGCGGATGCCGATCGGAATGCCGATCAGGACAAAGACCACACACGCGAACGATATGGCCACCTTCTTGTGGGCCTCGACCGAGAGCGACCTGATCCGTCGCTCATAGGACTCGATCTGGATCTGGAGGGTCTTGAGCTTATCAGTCGCGGTGTTTAGCGATTTGACCAAGTCGACCTTCTGAACAGCTCCGGCCTCACGGGCGTCAACTGCCTCACCGGCCGCACGGGTCTCGCCGTTCTTGCCTGCCTCACCGGTCT
>JASFOL010000087.1:0-6082 GCA_050116545.1 bacterium
GCCAGGACATATAAAGGCAGGCTCGGTGTCAAATGAGATAGTAAGCGGCATGGACTGGCTCCCGACTTTCCTGGCTGCCGCCGGCGATCCCGACATCAAGAAAGAACTCCTCAAGGGCAAGAAAGCAGGTGCCCATACCTATAAGGTCCATCTTGACGGTTACAATATCCTTCCCATGCTGACCGGCAAGACAGACAAGAGCCCCCGTCACGAGATATTCTACTTCTCCGACGATGGTGACCTGACTGCATTGCGCTACGACGATTGGAAGGTCATTTTCATGGAGCAGCGCGTGGAGGCCACCTTCCAGGCCTGGATGGAGCCTTTTGTACCCTTGAGGGTGCCGCTTATCTTCAACCTTCGCAGGGATCCTTATGAGCGTGCCCAGAAGACTTCCAATACATATTATGACTGGCTGCTGGACCGCGCCTACCTGCTGGTCCCGGCTCAGGCATACGTGGGGGAATTTCTGGGGACTTTCAAGGAGTTCCCACCGCGGCAGAAGGCGGCTAGCTTCAGTCTCGACAAGGTCATGGAGATGCTCGAGGCACCGGCGGCGGTCCACTAGTGTAGTCTTGGTGTCCATTTTGAGAGTTGACGATGACACGGGCGGTGCCCTGAGGGCGCCGCCCGTGCAAATCCGGGCTGTCTCGGGTGACGTTTCCATGCGCATGGTAAGCGTAAGCCCGGATAGCCGGCCGGACAACTTGTAAAGGAGCTCGAGACATGAGAAGAATCCTCGGTTTCATTCTGCTGGCTGCGAGTCTGGCCGGTGCCGCGGCCCTGAGCGGCTGCGCGCGGGACGCAGGCAATTCAAAAGCAGGCGATCCACTTCCTTCCTGGAACAGCGGGCCCGCCAGAGAGGCGATAATCCAGTTTGTTGAGGACGTGACCGACGAGTCGGGACCCGGCTTCGTGCCCCCGGCCGAGCGAATCGCGGTATTCGACAATGATGGCACTCTCTGGTCGGAGCAACCGGCCTACTTTCAGCTTCTCTTCGCAATCGACCGCATCAGGGCCATGGCCCCTGAGCATCCCGAGTGGAAAAATACACAGCCGTTCAAGGCGGTGCTCGAAGGCGACATCAATGCCCTGGCCGCTTCCGGAGAAAGAGGACTGCTTGAGCTGGTGATGGCCTCTCACACGGGTATGACAACCACCGAGTTCGAGCGGATCGTGGAGGACTGGATCGCGACCGCGAGGCATCCCCGTTTCGATCGACCCTACACCGACTGTGTGTTTCAGCCCATGCTGGAGTTACTGGACTACCTGCGCGCCAATGGTTTCAAGACCTTCATCGTCTCGGGCGGCGGGATAGAGTTCATGCGCCCCTGGGTTGAGAAGGCTTACGGCATACCTCCCGAGCAGGTTGTGGGAAGCGTGATCAAGACCGAGTTCGAGCTCAAGGATGGCGAACCCGTCCTGATTCGGCTTCCGGAAATAGATTTCATCGATGACAAGGCCGGCAAGCCGGTTGGAATCCATCGTTTCATCGGCCGAAGGCCGATAGCCGCATTCGGAAACTCAGACGGCGACCTTCAGATGCTTCAGTGGACGGCCGCCGGAGACGGCGAACGGCTGATGCTGATTGTCCATCACACCGACGATCAGCGGGAATGGGCCTATGACAATGATTCCCACATCGGGCATCTGGACAAGGCGATGGATGAGGCCGCCGAGAGAGGCTGGACCGTGGCGGACATGAAGAATGACTGGAAGGTCATATACCCTTTTGAGTTGGAGTAGACGGCCTGAAGGCGTGACAACGGGAACCCCACAGCCTCCCACCTGTATCATAGGCTGGTAGTCTATCGCGCGGTAATATGCTGTTTCAGCCGAACCCGCCCACTTTTCTGCGACCTCGGACCACCCTCCGGGTGTCTATAGAGGTGAGGGGACGGATACAGATGACCCTATCGGAGGTTTGAGACTTATCGTGGAACCCACGGAATCCTGGCGGCGCCTGATCGATCTTCTGAGGCCTTTTCACGATCAGGCAGCGGCCACCGCGCGGCGCCTCAGCCGCTCGGCAGAAGACGGTGACGACCTCTTCCAGGAAGCCGTGATACGCGCGTACGAGAAGCTCTCCGGCCTGCGGGACGAGTCGCGCTTCCGGCCCTGGTTTTACTCGGTTCTTCTCTCGGTGCACCGGAACCGTACCCGGCGTGGTTTTTGGCGTCGCTTCCTCTCGATGGAGAGGAAGGACGGAACAAGCATAGAGGTGGCCGGCGAGGATGGTGCGTCGTGGGACGACCGGCGGCGGGGAGCGGATCGCATAGCCCGGGCGCTTGCGAGCCTCTCTCCCGAGCAGAGGGAGGCCGTGGTCTTGTTCGAACTCGACGGGTTCTCCGTCGAGGAGATCGCGGCCCTTCAATCGGTCTCGGTCGCGGCGGTGAAATCGAGGCTCTCCCGCGGAAGGGAACGGCTTCGAAAGCACTACTCGAGACTGGGTTATAAAACGCAAGGGGAACAGCCGGGGCGGGGTATTCCCGCGTCAGACACGCCATCGAACTTAGGGTCTACACCTGTGTGCGAGTGCCTTAAGCCAATGGGGTGTAATACCCGGAGCGCGCCCCTGCCGGAGGGTGAGACGCCATGATATTCCCCAGCGACAAGCATCGCGGGCGCAGGGACCCTGACATAGTGGAGTCAGACCTCAAGGCGCTCGGCGATCAAAGCAAGCGACATTTACCCACGATAGATCAGACCGCGCAGGCGCTCTGGAAGCGCAACCAGCGGCGGTCCAGGGAGGGATCTCTGATGAAAGCTCTTCATTCACTGAAGACCCATCCGGCGATGACCACGGTTCTGGCCATCGCCATTGTGGGAGCCGTGCTTCTTGCGGTTCCTATTTCATATACAAGGACGACCGGATACCGGGCTACGCTCGAGATCGCCGATGCAGGTGGCGTTGACATGGAAGCCATCGCCTCGGAATTCGGAAAGGCCCTGGATACCGAGGATGTGATGGTTATGGCCGGCTTCGGCGGCGCCCGGATTCTGGCCAGCCTACCGGTGAGATCCGCCGGAACGCTTGACATTATCACCTCGAGGTTTGCCGAGGCTCTTACCGAGAGAGGCATATCCGCCTCCGCAGAGGTTGAGCCCGTTACAGAAAAGGTCACCGGCAATGTCTACGCGGCCGCCGCCAATGGCATCGTCGAGATCAGAGTCAATAGCGAGGGCATGACCGACGAGGAGATCGAAGATGAGATCCGCGCCCAGATAGAGGCCGCCGGCTTCGAAGCCTGCCTGGTCGATGTTGAGACCGGCGACGGCGAGAAGCGGATTGAGGTTGGAATCCAGTGCGATCCTGAGAAGGTCAATGCCGAGAATCCGTGCCCGATCAGCATCTCCCTCGACGGCATGGAGCCGCCCCCCGGCGGCGCCTGCACAGGCGAGCGCGCGATCGAGCTTCGCCTGGTCGATGAGGGCCAGACCCTCGAAGAGGTCGAGGCCAAAGCGATCGAGCATCTCGCGGCCATGGGCTTTAAGGATTTCTCCGATATCGAGATCCAGGACTGCGGTGATTACTACAGCATCCGGATAGGCGGCGATATCCCCGGGGGATGCTGCCCGGGTGGCGGCACGGTTCTCGGAGAGCCGCGGTCGGAGTCTAAGACGCTGGGCGAGGTCAAGAAGGAGTTCACGAAGTAGAGCGGCCAGGCCAAGCGCTCAAGAAGAAGTAAAGGGGCCGGAAGACTCCGGCCCCTGATTTCATTTGCCTTGCCGGCACCCTCAATGTCGCTTCGCGCCGATGCCTTGGTGCGCCGAAGAAGTCCTGCTCCTATGCCACTTTACGCCGGAGATTCCTACTGAGCGTAAGAGCTGACAATATACTGGTGGACCATGCGGTGGGTATTGAAGAATGAGCCATTGATAGCGATGCAGAGCCGCATCATCTCCACCCAGGACCTGCGGTCATAGTAAAACGCGGGGATCACTTCTCGCTCGAGCTTATAATAGAGAGATTCTGCGCACTTGGCGTCGCTGTCCTCCTCCGGGTCCAGCGATCCAATCGCCCAGCCCGTCATTCCCTCGATGCAGCCTTCTATCCACCAGCCGTCCAGGGTGCTCAGGCTGGGAACACCGTTGATGGCCGCCTTCATTCCCGATGTGCCCGACGCCTCCCTCGGCCTCCTCGGCGTATTGAGCCAGACATCCACTCCGGACACGAGCATTCTGGCCAACCTCATATTGTAGTCTTCAAGGTATACCAGCTCGATGTCTCCCTCGAGTTCCCCACCCTTCGCGAGGATCTTCCTGATCAGCTTCTTCCCTGCCGTGTCCTTCGGGTGAGCCTTTCCTGCGAAAATGAACTGTATCTTGCCGACCTTGCGAACGATGGTCCTCAGCCTCTCCATGTCGGTGAACAGTAGGTCCGCTCTCTTGTAAGCCGTAGCCCGCCTCGCGAAGCCGACGGTGAGTACTTCCGGATCCATCTCCACGTCCGTGGTGCCGTTGACATAATCGATGAGCCATTGCTTGGACTCGACATGGGCGTTCCAAACCTCATCATCCGGAAGGCTGATGGCGTATCGCAGGCTTGGCGGCGCGTGTTTCCACCCGGGTATGAAGCGGTCGAACAGGTCTCTGAATGAGTCCGAGGCCCAGGTCCAGGCGTGGACCCCGTTGGTTATGGATTCTATTTGATAGCCCGGGAACATCTGTCGAGAGACCCGCTGGTGCTCCTTGGCCACACCGTTGACGTGATAGCTGAGATTGAGGGCGAGGCGGGTCATGTTGAGGCTCTCTTCGCCGCCGAAGGCTTTGATGGTCTTAAGAGGCAGGAATCTCCCCAGCACTTTGCGAACCATCGGATACGGAAACTGGTCATGCCCCGCCGGTACGGGCGTATGCGTGGTGAAAATGCAGGTCTTCCGGATATCGTCCACCCTGGCTGACTCAGGATCCTTGATCTCCTTCTGCTTGAGCAGCTCCAGGGTCAGGAGGCTGGAGTGCCCTTCATTCATGTGATAGCGCCGTATATGGCGGTATCCAAGCTCCCGGATCAGCCTGACTCCCCCGATTCCCAGTATCACCTCCTGGGCAAACCGGTACTTCTCGTCGCCGCCATAGAGATGATATACCAGGCTGCGGTCATACTCGCTGTTTCCCTCAAGGTCCGTATCTAGAAAAAAGACGGGGACCGTGTAGCCGGTCGCGCCGCGCACCCTGTACTCCCAGGCCTGGACTTTCACCTTACGCCCCTCAACACGAATCTCGGCGCTCTGAGGACGGAGCTTCATGAACTTCCGGGGGTTCCAGTCATAAGGGAGTTCCCGCTGGCGGCCCGCCTTGTCTATCTTCTGACGGAAGTAGCCCTTCTTGTATATCAGGGTGATGGCCACCGTGGGGACCTTGAGATCGGCGGCTGACTTGATGGTGTCACCCGCGAGGATGCCCAGTCCGCCGCTATAGGTCGGCATCTTGGGGTCGAGGCCTATCTCCATCGAGAGATAGGCAATGCGCCTTTCCTTCTTGCGTATTCTCTCCTCGGTAATCCTCCGAGGCGCCATACTCATTTCCATAATCGTGACCATAGCAAATTCGCCGGTCTTGGGCAATTGCCCGCACCGTTTTTTTGCGATTTCGCAGGCTGCGGCTTACCCACTTTCACTTTTCACCCGGCTCTGCTAATATGTCTTCAGCATATGAGCACTCCGAAACCCAGAATATGGCGTGGAAAGCCGGTTACCCGGTTCCATATGATGGCCAAACCCATCGGGCCCATCTGCAACCTGGATTGCTCCTATTGCTATTACCTCAGCAAGGAAGGTCTCCTCAGCACATCCAATAAGTGGAGGATGTCCGACCAGGTCCTGGAGGAATACATCCGCCAGTACATAAATGGCCAGAACTACGAGGAGATCGTATTCACCTGGCAGGGTGGCGAGCCCACCCTCCTCGGCCTGGACTTCTTCAAGAGAGTGATCGAGCTTGAGAAGAAACATTGTCCACCGCACAAGCGGGTGGAGAACGATCTCCAGACGAATGGCACCCTGCTCGATGACGAGTGGTGCGAGTTCCTCACGCAAAACAACTTCCTCGTGGGCCTCTCGATCGACGGGCCAGGCAAGCT
>JASFOL010000088.1:0-6037 GCA_050116545.1 bacterium
CCCGGTAGTATCATCCAGCTCGATGTATCCCGTTAGCTTTCTTGGACCGGATCGCATGGAGTCTGCCATCAGAAGGGCTCTTCCTACACTTCCCATGCCGTGCCAGCCCGTGGTGACCAGCACGGGGACCTTCCTCAGCACGATCTCGCCGGTGGCCTTGTCCTTCTCCTTGCGCTTCTCAATGGCGATATAGCTGGTCAGGCTTGAGAGCACTCCGTACTTCTCCGAAAGAGAGATGATCATCTCCCTGATCATCCGTGCCTTCCGCCCTGTCTGGCGCGAGCCCCTTTCTGCGGCTTCACCCCCCGAGCCCTCGAGGTCTCTTATCCTCTCGCGCGCCCAGAGTGCCGGGATGGGAAGGTCGGGGGATTCGACATCAATTATGTCAATATCCCACTTACGGCTTTTGCCGTTCACTCTGGCCTTGATCACCAGTTTTCCGCCTTGAGCTCCGGCTTTCTTCCCGGCAGATGCCTTCCCTTCGGCCTTCCGGCCGGCTTTCAGCCTGGCGCACACGGTTGCGGGACTCCCTCCGAAGAAGACCGGCTCACCGGGCGCCTGCTCTGAGTCCTTATTTCCCCAGGAGATCACCGGATCCACCAGCCTGGGTTCGGTGACCTTGCTGAAGATCGCCATCACGCTGGGCTCGATTCGCTCACCGGGGTAGATGAGCGCCGAGGCTCCGCGTCCCGCCCTTGCAATTCCCTTGATGAGGTGATCATTGGGGCCGGCCCCTATGCCGATAGCGAAGACCCGGGTCTTCGCGTTCCCCGCCCTGACCAGCTTGAACACCTGCTCCTCATTGGCGACTTCGCCGTCGGTGATGAAGATGATCTCCCTGGAGACGCAGCCTCTGGTAATCTTCCCGTCGTAGATGTGCTGAAGCGGACTCAAGATCTCGGTCCCGCCCAGGTCGGCATCCACATGCTTGAGATAGCCGAGCGCCTTCTTGAGGGTCTTCTTGTCATATGTGACCGGCTTCTCGAACATGCTCTCGAAGGTCGATCCGAAGCGGTACACATTGAAGGCGGTTCCTGGCTCGAGCGCTTTGAGACAGATTTCGAGGGCCTTCTTCGCCTGGACTATGGATTCGCCCATCATGGAGCCCGAACAGTCCAGGACAAATACGAGCTCCCGTTTATCCGGCTTCGTCGTCTTTGCGCCTTTCCGGGCGGGTTCGTCACCAAGCAGGAAGTCGAGCTGGATGAACGCCTCTCCATTGGTGCTGTAGCGATACGCCCTGGATGGCGTGCCCGCCTCATACGCCAGCGAGAGGACGAAATCCCTGTCCATTCTCACGCTGTCGGCGGCAAAGGTCACCGAGAGTGGGCGCTTTCCCATCTCCACCTTGATCGGGTGACTCGGCGACTCCACAGCCTCGATCACCTCGCCCGCATGGACATTGAGGTTCATGGTCAGACCATAGGGCACGTCGGGGGCATACTCAGGATGAATCCTGTCCTCTTCCGGAATGCCGTCCACATCGGGCATGCCGTCGGGGACATATCTGGGCGATATTGTGGTCGGAAGATGAAACCGCACCGAATTGTCCACCATATCCAGGAGAGTCACGTACTCGATCTCGACGACGGCCTCCTGGCGGGGCTTGAGATTACCCACCGAGAGGGTGAATATGTTGGGCCGTTCCTGATCGAGCAGATAGGCTCCGTGCCCCCCGGCAAGAGCTTTATCATAGATCTCGAATGCCTTCTCGCGTTCCTCCACCTTGCCCTCGACCGTGCGCTTTCCGATGCGCGCTCTGAAGCCGCACACAGCGGCTCCTTCAGGCAGAGGGAATCTGTATATGGCTTCGACGGCTTTCTTCTCTTCGTTCTTAAACCTCTGGACGACCCGGACCCGCGCACCCCTTCCCAGGATATCTCCCTCGACCCTCACGCCCTTGAGCGGTATGGGGCCGGCGTCCTGTGTGTGCAGTCCATACAGGTCTGTCATGCTCAACGCCTCCTTCGAGCCAGGATGGACCTGGCGATTCGAATAACTTCAGCTATGTCTCGTCCGCTTTCCTCTTCGAGATGCCTGTCGATATGGAGCTCGACACCCGGGGCTATCTCGTGCCTTACATACACCCCCCGCTGCACGGAAATTTCGGGTACGGGTCCGGTCGTAAGCATCTCGGAAATTACGCTCAGCTTCAGTCCCCGGTCCTGGAGAGCCTTGATGTGATACAGTCTTTGCAGATGACTGTCAAAATAGAACCCTCCCCGTCCACGGCCGGCCGGCGCCTCGAGCAAGCCTTCCTGAATGTAGTATCTTATTGTCCTGCGGGTAAATCCGGTGAGCTCCGATAGTTCCTGGATCGTGTATTTCTCAGTCTTCATGGCCACATAATATCAGTCAACTGTCATTATGTCAAGCTGAAAATGGGGCCTCGGGCAGATATTCTTAAAACGCGGGTAAATGGGGGCAGATATGGTGTCGATGGCGCTACAGGGCTATACGGGTGAGCAACCCCTCACCCCGAGTGCCCGAGAACCCTGATTCCCCGAAGACCCTGAGTCCCGGGAAGCCCGTTTCGGCGGAGAGCAGCCTACCGGAACATGGCCTTGACCGAACTCCAGGTGGTGGGCTCGGTGGCACGCACCAGGCCAAAGCAGGGATCATCTCCAACCGGACCGTGCGCGCCGCCACAATAGGTAGCAATCGGGGTGTCGATATCCCTTCTCCCGCAATCCAGGACCCCTATCCTGCCCGACGTTTCGGTGGGAACCACACAGATCCTAATGGGCTTGTTGGCATCGATCCAGCCCCAGCCGGGGATTACCACGGGTCCCGGCACGCAATCCTGGAAGCACTGGGCCACCCAATCGCCGGACCAGGTGATATCCCCGATGTGCGTGTAGCTGCAGGGCGTATAGGCGCAGCCATAGGTACCGGTCCACTCGATCGCGTATTCCAGGCAGTAGACCTCGGTGAGATCATAGAACACGGGAAAGAACTCGAACTGCTTGGGACCGGTATAGGTCGGCTGGATGTCGCAGGCATTGTGGATCGGCGGCATTTCAAAGGCACAGCTGCGGTCGCAGTCCCGCCGGATCACGTGAACAGCAACCTTGAAGTTCGGGTTATTGCCGGCAAAGCAGGGGATGGTGATTGAAAGGGCAAGGGTGAGGGCAAGTACCGCCAGCAGGGTCTTACTCATGGTATCCACCTCCTTGGTGGTGAAGACACATTTCATGACGGGTGCATATTCAATTGTGGAGAGGCCGGAATGCTGCTCGCCTGCCTCCACCGATACTGTATCCATGGCGGCCCGTGCCGTCAAGGGTGCCTCTCTAGGGCTCTCTATCTGAGCAAACTGAGCTTGCCTGTCTCGTGGTGTGGTCCCGAAGTGAAGCGGTAGAAATAGACTCCCGCACCCACAGCGCTTCCCCTGGAATCCGTCCCGTCCCAGGCTATAGAGTGTGCGCCGGCCGGGTAAGTCCCCCCGGCGAGATCTCTCAGTCGCCTCCCGCCCACATCATAGATGGCCAGCGCAACCTCTGCCGGCGCGCCAAGGGCAAAATCGATAGTGACAAGGTCCTTGAACGGATTGGGGCTCGCCTTGACACTCAAATCATCAATCAGGCCCGGCTCCACGCCCGCGCAGTACAGAGTATCCACCACGGCCCTTATCATGTAGTTGCCGTACGCACCCCCATCGGCCGAGAAGTTCCCCATGTAGTAGGTCATGGTTCTTCCCGACCAGGGAGAATCATTATCGCTGGCAAGCTGCGAGTTATTGTATTCGATCCACACGGCCCAGAAGTCTCCGGAGCTAATGTAGATGCTGTCGGCAAGGAAGTCTTCATATGTCCATGTGAGCTGGGTCGCGCCTGTTACCGTGTGAAGCGGCGAGATCGGGCTCCCCGGGGTTCCGCCCGGGCCCGAGTCATCATAGATCCGGCACTGGAAATCCTTGTAGCTATAGTCGCAGCTCATAAACTCCAGGCCGCTGACCTGGGCCGGGTAGCCCGGCGGCGTCATTTTAAGGGCAAAGCCGGCGTCGTTCAGCCCGAATCTGTAGCAGATATTGTAATAGGAATCATCATATGCGATCTCGGGAAGCAGCCTTCCGCATGTTATGAAGAAGTCCACCCGGCCCGGGAGGAGGCCTATGCCGCTCACGGAGGCTCCGGATGGACTGCCGTCACAGGTATAGGAGTTGGGGGTCGAAGTGGCGTCGAATGTGCCGTTTGACTGGTAAGGCCACATATCCCCCCTGTCGGAATAGTTGCCGACCACCCCGCAGTCCAGGTCATAGTTCCCATCGGGCTGCTCGAGCGCGAGCATATAGTGGAAACCACCCGAGGTGCACGTGCCGCCGTTTTCACAATCGTTTTCGAACACCATATTGTCGTCGACGTGATAGATGAGCAACCCGGTCTTCTCCAGGCTGGAGCCAAATCCGTAGGAAGAGTCCCTGAACTCGACCAGGAAGTATTCGCTCTCCCGGGTGTTCATGCCTATCTTGAGAGCTTCCGCGTGCTGCTCCAACCTCTGGAGGGTCATCATCGAAGACCAGCCCGAGCACCGTATCGGGGTAAGCCACCCCAAACGCTCCTTTGACCAGGCGCACATGTGGATGGGACGCGAAGGGGTGACCACATCACCGCCCCAGCCGCCGAACGACATCAGGCCCCAGGCACCGATGCCCCAGCTATAGATGCCGGTGCACCAGCGGTTCACATCATAGAGATCCGGAAGGCCCAGGACATGACCGTATTCGTGACAGTAGACTCCGATATTGATATGCGCAGCGGGGCCCTGAAGCTCGGGACAGCAGGCATAGGTGTCGATCACCACCCCGTCATATGACCGGGCGGTGCCGCCCATGCTTGAGATCTTGCTGACATGGCTTTGAATGTCATTTGCATCCAGACTGGTCTCTGCGCCTTCGCCGGTGTGAACGATGATGATAGACTCCGCCTCACCGTCGCCGTCATTGTCATACTGGGAGAAGTCGCAGCCGGCCGTCTCCGCGGCGTCCACCGCCTCCTCTACGAGCTTCGCGGTGTTCTGAGGATATGCGCCCCAACCCTTCTGCCCGTTTCCGTAGTAGGCCCGCGACTGACCCGCCGTGTACCAGCCCAGGGCCTGGCCTGAAAGGGAGAGGTTCCCATAGGAGACCTCGGTGTAGTAGTCGTCGATGGTCCCCGTCGGCCAGCCATTGAAGGCCATGCTGTCAAAAGACGCCCTGGAGAAAGTATTGGCCACGTCGCTGAACTCGATCACAATGAACAGAACATTGTAGCTCCCGCTGTGCCCGGCGGCCGGCACCGGTCCCGGCACATTCACCCACTCCGGCGGCGGAGCCATGATCTCGTCGGAGAGCGTCCCCATCTTGCTCGCCTTCTCCAGCGCCCTGGGGGAGATCGGCATGGCGCCGGCTGAAACGCAGTAGAAAAGCAGGAGAATTCCCATCACGGTAAGAGTCCACAGGTATTTCATCTCCATCACCTCGCAGCTGGGTGTGGAACCATACGGGCTTGAAGCCGAAAGTGTGGGATGTGCTCGGGGTGTACGACTCCATCCGTCAAAGGCCAGTGTAGCACATATGCCTCAAAACTTCAAGTCCTCCGATACGCGGGTGGTGTCCGGGGAGTGGCTGATCAGGTTTCCCAGAAGAGCGTAGACTTCGGAGTAGACATCCCGGACCGTCGGCGACGGTCTTGATCGCTCAAGCAGGGAGCCCAGGACGTGATGCGAATAGCAGAAAGAGTCTGTGGCAACCATGAGAAGCCCTTTTCCGACCCGGGCGAAAGCTATTCGCGCCCGGCCCGCATGATCGCGACTGAGTCCGACGCCGCCCTGGACAACCAGCCGGGGTTCAATGCTCCCGAATCCCGCCTCACTTCCGGCGGACGGCGCATCATCTCGGAGCATCGGTGCTCCGTCTCCAGGTATCCATGCCCCGTCTCCAGGCATCGGCGGTTCCACCTCGGGAACAGCACAAATACTCATGCCATAGGGTCTCAGCAGCTGATTTGCGGTCGAGCATCCGTTCCGGACGCTATCGAGCAAGAGCAAAGTTCCGCCC